>NZ_JAMWXW010000017.1:0-184398 GCF_031570135.1 Paraburkholderia sp. USG1
ATCGTATAACAACGGCCTGCCCACCCGAAGTGCTCCCCGGTGCCCCTTGTCCCGGATGGTCACACCATACGCCAGAAATGCACGGCGCGGGACCGTGAGGCACCGGCTATATCATGCCGGTTACGAATGCCATTGAAAGTGTAAATGCCCAGCTACGCAAGATCGTCAAGACACGTGGCCACTTCCCGACGGACGAGGCGGCGACCAAACTGCTGTGGCTGGCCTTACGCAATATCACGGCTGACTGGAGCCGCGCGGCGCATGACTGGAAAGCTGCGATGAACCAGTTCGCGATCCTCTACGAGGATCGCTTCACCAGGATTCATTTGTAGAATGCAATTGACGACCTGCCAGACGGCAGGCTTTTATCTGCCTTGCACACAAAAATTCAGACACTCCCAAGGAAAGGCCAACAACCCAACCACCCAGCAGTCAAAAAAAAACCCCTCATAGCGCCCCAGCCCAATTTGTGCTTTACTTTTCGGCAGCCCTATAAGAAAACCCGCAACACCCCAATCGGACCGCAAAAAAACAGGCAGCCGAAGGCAAACACCAACCGCAAAAGGTCCGGTCTCACCCCATAAGGAGACAACTTCATGGCGATCAGCATCAGTCTGACGGTGAACGGCGCGCCCATCAGCGCCTCAATCGATCCTGGCACCCTGCTAGTCCAGTTCCTTCGAGATCAGTTGCGTCTCACCGGCACACACATCGGCTGCGATACGGCCCAATGCGGCGCGTGCACGGTCCATCTGAACGGACGCGCGATCAAATCCTGCAACATCCTCGCGGTGCAGGCGGACGGCGCGAAAATCACCACCATCGAAGGGCTCGCCAAAGACGGCACACTGCATCCCATGCAGGCAGCCTTCAAACATTGCCACGGCCTGCAATGCGGCTTCTGTACGCCCGGCATGGTGATGAGCGCGGTCTCGCTCGTCCAGCGCCAGCCGGATCTCACCGGCGATGACGTACGCGCCCAGCTCGACGGCAATCTGTGCCGCTGTACGGGCTATCACAACATCGTCAAAGCAGTGCTCGAAGGCGCCGAAAGCATGAAGTCCGCCGCCGCCAACGCCGCCGCCAACGCCGCCGACAATGCCACCGCGCAGGCCACCGCACCGGCCACCGCCTGAGGAGCCGACGATGAACGCACCCGAAACTCACCTGATCGGCGCCTCCGTCGAACGTAAGGAAGACTATCGGTTCCTGACCGGCAATGGCCAGTACACCGACGACATCGTCCTGCCCCAGCAAACCTACGCGGTATTTCTGCGCTCGCCGTACGCGCACGCGAAGATCAACAGCATCGACACTGCCGCGGCCAAGCAGTCGCCCGGCGTAGTGGCGATCTTCACCGGCACGGACATGGCCGCTGACAACGTCGGCGGCCTGCCGTGCGGCTGGCTGATCCACAGCACCGACGGTAAGCCGATGAACGAGCCGCCGCATCCGGTCATCGCGCATACGAAAGTGCGTCACGTCGGCGACCAGGTCGCGCTCGTGATCGCCGATTCGATCAAGGCCGCCAAAGACGCCGCCGAATTGATCGAAGTCGACTACGACGTGCTGCCGGCCGTCGTGGACACCGCGCATGCAGCCGACGCCGGCCAGCCCGCCGTGCACGACGAAGTGCCCGACAACATCTGCTACAACTGGGGCCACGGCGACAAAGCCGCCACCGACGCCGCCTTCGCCAAAGCCGCGCACGTCACCACGCTCGACATCGTCAACAACCGGCTGATTCCGAATGCGATCGAACCGCGCGCGGTCAACGCGAGCTATTCGGTGCAGGACGACAGCTACACGCTCTACGTCGCGAACCAGAATCCGCATGTGGAGCGCCTGCTGATGGCGGCATTCGTGCTGTCGCTGCCAGAATCGAAACTGCGCGTGATCGCGCCGGACGTCGGCGGCGGCTTCGGATCGAAGATTTTCCTGTACGCCGAAGACGTCGCGCTGACCTGGGCGTCGAAGAAAATCCGCCGTCCGGTCAAGTGGACGGCCGAGCGCTCGGAAGCGTTCGTCTCGGACGCGCATGGCCGCGATCACGTGACCAAGGCCGAACTGGCCATGGACGCGGACGGCAAATTCCTCGGCATGCGCATCCACACGACCGCCAACATGGGCGCGTATCTGTCCACGTTCGCGTCGAGCGTGCCGACCATTCTGTATGCCACGCTGCTCGCCGGCCAGTACGCCACGCCCGCGATCTACGCGGAAGTGAAAGCGGTCTTCACCAAC
Organism: Paraburkholderia sp. USG1; assembly: GCF_031570135.1. Classification (NCBI taxonomy): domain Bacteria; kingdom Pseudomonadati; phylum Pseudomonadota; class Betaproteobacteria; order Burkholderiales; family Burkholderiaceae; genus Paraburkholderia; species Paraburkholderia sp. USG1. The sequence continues at coordinate 2,245 of NZ_JAMWXW010000017.1, forward strand.
ACCGTTCCCGTCGATGCCTATCGCGGCGCGGGCCGCCCCGAAGCGACGTACGTGGTGGAGCGGCTGGTGGAAACCGCCGCGCGTGAGATGAAGCTCGACCCGGCAGAGATTCGCCGCCGCAATTTCATCCACGAGTTTCCGTACGCGACGCCGGTCGGCCTCACCTACGACACCGGCGATTACGATACCCTCCTCGCCCGCTCGCTCGAACTCGCGGACGTCAAAGGCTTCGCGGCGCGCAAACAGGAATCCGAAAAGAACGGCAAACTGCGCGGCCTTGGCTATTCGTGCTACATCGAAGCCTGCGGTCTCGCACCTTCGAATATCGCGGGCGCGCTGGGCGCGCGGGCCGGCCTGTTCGAAGTCGGTCAGATTCGCGTGCATCCCACCGGCTCGGTCACCGTGTTCACGGGCTCGCATAGTCACGGCCAGGGACACGAAACGACCTTTGCGCAAGTGGTGGCCGACCGGCTCGGCATCTCACTGGAAAGCGTCGAGATCGTCCACGGCGACACCGGCCGCATTCCATTCGGCATGGGCACGTATGGCTCGCGCTCGATCGCGGTCGGCGGCTCGGCGATCATGAAAGCGCTCGACAAGATCGAAACCAAGGCGAAGAAGATCGCCGCCCACCTGCTCGAAGCCGCGGCGGAAGACATCGAGTTCAAGGACGGCGTATTCCGCGTCGCGGGCACCGATCGCACCAAGGCGTTTGCCGAGATTTCGCTCGCTGCATACGTGCCGCACAACTATCCGCTCGACGTGCTCGAACCCGGCCTCGAAGAAAGCGCGTTCTACGATCCGACCAACTTCACCTATCCTTCCGGCGCGTACATCTGCGAGATCGAAGTCGATCCGGAAACGGGCGTGTGCCGGATCCAGCAGTTCACCGCGGTCGACGATTTCGGCAACGTGATCAATCCGATGATCGTCGAAGGCCAGGTGCATGGCGGGCTCGCTCAGGGCATCGGCCAGGCGATGCTGGAGCGCTGCGTGTACGACAACGAGAGCGGCCAGTTGCTGTCCGGCTCGTATATGGATTACGCGATGCCGCATGCGTCCGACTTGCCGGACTTCACCGTCGAAACCGCGAAGGGCACGCCGTGCACGCACAATCCGCTCGGTGTGAAAGGCTGCGGCGAAGCGGGCGCGATCGGCTCGCCGCCGGCGGTGATCAACGCGATCCTCGACGCGCTCGTGCCGCTCGGCGTGACCGACCTGCAAATGCCGGCGACGCCGCATCGCGTGTGGTCCGCGATCCACGCCGCCAAGCAAGCCCATTGAGATCCTGAGCGGAGCATTCGACATGTATTCATTCGAGTATCAACGCGCGACGGATCCCAAAGCGGCCGCCGCCCTTCTCACCACCGACAGCGACGCGAAGTTTCTGGCCGGCGGCCAAAGCCTGCTGCCCACCATGCGGCTGCGTCTCGCGCAGCCGTCGCAACTGATCGACGTGACGCGCATTCCCGCGCTCAAGTCGATCACCGTCGACGGAAAAACGGTGACGATTGGCGCCGCCGTGTGTCATGCGGACGTCGCGGATCACGCGGAACTGCGGCGCGTATCGCCGGCGCTCGCGGATCTCGCCGCGCATATCGGCGATCGCCAGGTGCGCGCGCTCGGCACGATCGGCGGCTCGCTTGCCAACAACGACCCGGCCGCCTGTTATCCGGCCGCGGCGATGGCGCTGGACGCGACTATCGTGACCGACCGGCGGCGCATTACGTCGAGCGACTTCTTCGTCGGCATGTATGAGACGGCGTTGGCGCCCGACGAGTTGATCGTCGCCGTGGAGTTTCCGGTGCCCGAGCGCGCGGCGTACGAGAAATTCCGCAATCCCGCTTCGCACTTCGCGTTGGTCGGCGTGTTCGTCGCGAAGTTTGCGAGTGGCGTGCGCGTCGCGGTGACGGGCGCGGCGGCGTCGGTGTTTCATGTGCCGGAACTGGAAAGCGCGTTGTCGGCGAACTTCACGCCCGAAGCCGCACGCGCGGTGACGGTGTCGGCCGCCGACCTGAACACCGACATGCACGCGAGCGCCGAATATCGCGCGCATCTGATTCCGGTACTGGCCGCGCGCGCGGTGACGAAGGCGAACGCTTAGCTTTCCCCGCTGTTCGCGGCTGAAGTGCCCGTGCTCGCGCGGGCACTTCAGCCGCATTCGCTCACGGGCGCCACTGACGCGTCGCCTCATTGGCTTCGCTTCATTGCGCAGATTCAGGACCACCATGCAGCCCGCTTCAATCGACGACACCCTCGCCCAACTCGCCGCCCAGCGCTATTTCGCTAGCCGTGAGCTGGCAACCGCACTCTATCTCGCGCTGCGCATGGAACGGCCGCTGTTCGTCGAAGGCGAGCCGGGTGTCGGCAAGACCGAGCTGGCCAAGGCAGCGGCGGGCATGCTCGGCACCTCGATGTTGCGGCTGCAATGTTACGAAGGCCTCGACACGGCGAGCGCGCTCTACGAATGGGACTATCCGCGCCAGATCATGGCGCTGCGTCTTGCCGAAGCCGCCGGCGAGCATCCCGACAACGACACCTTGTATCGCGGCGAATTCCTGCTGAAGCGCCCGCTGCTGCAAGCGCTGATGCCGGATGAAAATCATCCCGGCGCACGGCGCGTGTTGCTGATCGACGAGATAGATCGCGCCGACGAACCGTTCGAAGCCTTTCTGCTGGAACTGCTTTCGGACTTCCAGGTATCGATTCCCGAATATGGCACGGTCCGCGCGGAGCAACCGCCGCTCGTCGTGATGACTTCGAACCGCACGCGCGAAGTGCACGACGCGTTGAAGCGCCGTTGCCTGTATCAATGGATTGGCTATCCGGAACGTGATCGCGAGCTGGAGATCGTTGCCGCTCGCGCGCCGCAAACGTCGGCGGAATTGCAGCGGCGCGCGGTGGATTTCGTCCACCGGCTGCGCGGCATGGATCTGTTCAAGGCGCCCGGCATTGCCGAAACGATCGACTGGTGCCGCGCGCTGGAAGCCTTGTCGGTGACGGAGCTCGACCCGCAATCCGTGCACAACACGCTCGGCGTGCTGCTCAAATATCAGGACGATCTGGCGCGTGTCGACGCCGCGCAGATCGCGCACTGTCTTGCGGCGCCTGGATAGCCAGCATGACGAACTCCATTCACGCCGGCAACGACGGCGCCTCGGGCCAGAGCTCACGGCTCGACGCCGGCAATAGCGACGCTCCTGGCGACCGCTCACACATTGGTCAGCCTGGCCAACGAGTCGTGGCGTCGTCCTCATCGGGCAAAACCGCAGCCACCTCGCTCGACGGCACGCCAACGCTCGCCCGCAACGTGATCCATTTTGTCCGCCTGCTGCGCGGCGCCGGCTTGCCGATGTCGCCCGCGCAAGCCGTCGATGCGCTCGCCGCGCTGCACTGGATCGATCTGGGCCGCCGCGACGACGTGCGCGCCGCGCTCGCGGCGTCGCTGGTTTCAGCGCCCAACGAGCGCGATCTGTTCAACGCCGCATTCGACCTGTTCTGGCCCGATCCCGATTGGGAAGGCAAGCTGCGCGCGCTGCTTCTACCGAAGGTTCGCGACGGCCTGCCGCCGCCCAAACGCAACAACCGTCTCGCCGACGCGCTGGCCGTGCGCGCGCCGCCGTCAGCGCATAGCAAGGCGCCGCAGGAAACCGAGCAGCACGAACTGCATGCGCACGTCACCTTCAGCGCGGAAGAACGCCTGCGTCATCGCGATTTCGATACCCTTTCCGCCGATGAGTGGCGCACCTTGCGTCATCTGATTCGCGGCCAGCGTCTGCCGCTCGCAACCGAGCCGACGCGCCGCCTGAAAGCCGCTTCGCACGGCACGCATGCGGACCTGCGCGCGAGTGCCCGCCACGCCGTGCGCGCGGGCGGCGACTGGACAGTGTGGAAGTATCGCGCGGTGGTCGAACGCAAACCGCCGCTCGTGCTGCTGCTCGACATTTCCGGCTCGATGAGCAGCTATTCGCGCGCGGTGCTGTATTTCTGCCATGCGCTGCTGCAGTCGCGCGAACGCCTGCAGGTGTTTCTGTTCGGCACGCGCCTCACCAACGCGACACGCGCGCTGCGCGAGCGCGATCCCGACGTGGCGATTGCGACGCTCACCGAGCAGGTGGCCGACTGGTCCGGCGGCACGCGGATCGGCGCGGCGCTCGCCGAATTCAACCGCCGCTGGGCACGGCGGGTGCTCACCGGACGTGCCACGGTGCTGCTCGTCACTGATGGCCTCGATCACGAAGCGATCGACGTGCTCGACGCCGAGATGGCTCGTCTGCACCGCTTCGCTCACCGTATCGTGTGGCTCAATCCGCTGCTGCGTTTCAGCGGTTTTTCTCCGAAGGCGCGCGGCGTGCAGGCCATCCTGCCGTATGTCGATGCGCATCGGCCGGTTCATAATCTGGACAGCCTGACGGCGTTCGGCCGCGACCTCGCGCAACTCACGCGCGCGCCTCTTCGCAGCGTCGGCGCGAGGGCCGTAGGAGCGACTTCATGGAATTGACCGAAACCCATGTGCTACCCGTTTCGCAGCAAACCGCGTGGGACGCGCTGAACGACACGGAAATGCTGCGCGCCTGCATTCCCGGCTGCGAAAGCATCGATCCGGACGGCGAGAACGCCTATCTGGTGGCACTGAGCGCCGCGGTCGGCCCGGTCAAGGCGCGTTTCAAGGGACGCATGCAACTCATCGACATCGAGGCGCCCAACTCGTACAGCATCGTGTTCGAAGGCCAGGGCGGCGCGGCAGGGTTCGCCAAGGGCAACGCGCACGTTTCGCTCGAAGCCGATGGCGAGGCCGCCACGAAGCTCAGCTATACGGCGCATGCGCAGGTCGGCGGCAAGCTCGCGCAGATCGGCTCGCGGCTCGTCGACGGCGCGGCGCGTAAAATCGCAGGCGAATTCTTCAAGCGCTTCGGCGCCCGGCTGGGCGGCTCGGGTGACGGTAACGGTGATGGCGCGGCGGCCCCGGACGCCAAGGAAAATGCAGCCGATCAAACGGTGCCGCACAATACAGCATCGACTGACGCTGCGGACGGTGAATCCGGCGGCGACGCAACGAAAAGGAAGAAATCATGGACAGCGTGGATCTCGAAGTCCTGAAGTCCAGCGCACGTTGGCTGGAAGAGGGACATCGCGCGCTACTGGTAACGGTGGTGAAGACATGGGGCTCGTCGCCGCGTCCCGAGGGCGCAATGCTCGCAGTGCGCGACGATGGGCTCGTGGTGGGCTCGGTGTCGGGCGGCTGCATCGAAGACGATCTGATCGACCGCGTGCGGCAACGGGGTATCGAGCAGACGCTGCCCGAAGCGGTCAAATACGGCATCACCGCGGAAGAAGCGCATCGCTTCGGCCTGCCGTGCGGCGGCACGATCCAGCTGGTGCTGGAACCGCTGACGCTGCACAGCGGCATCGCCGAACTGTGCGGCGCGGTGGAGAACGGGCGCCTCGTGGCCCGCGAAGTGAATATGGCAACCGGCGCGGCGCGGCTGGAAAACGCGCAGGCAACGGACGGCGTGCATTTCGACGGCGCTCGTCTGCTGACGATTCACGGCCCGCGCTACCGCATGCTGGTGATCGGCGCGGGGCAGTTGTCGCGCTATCTGTGCCATATCGCGGTTGGGCTCGACTATCAGGTCACTGTGTGCGATCCGCGCGAGGAATACACCGAGGAGTGGAACATTCCCGGCACGAAGATCGTGCGCACCATGCCCGACGACACGGTGATCGAGATGAAGCTCGACGAGCGCTGCGCGGTGATCGCCCTGACGCACGACCCGAAGCTCGACGATCTCGCGCTGATGGAAGCGTTGAAAACGCCCGCGTTTTACGTCGGCGCGTTGGGTTCGCGACGGAACAATCAGGCGCGGCGCGAGCGCCTCAAGGAGTTCGATCTGAACGATACGGAGTTGGGCCGCCTGCATGGACCGGTCGGCATTTATATCGGCAGCAGAACGCCGCCTGAGATCGCGGTTTCGATTCTTGCCGAAGTGACGGCGGCCAAGAACGGTGTGTCCCTGCCGACCTTGCTTCAGGTCGAAGGCGCCAAGGCTGCGCGGGAAATTGCCGCTTCGGGCGGAACGGCGTGTAGCGTTTAACGGAAATCTGCCTGCGCGCGGCGCGCTGTTCTCAGCCGCCGCGACGCAGAGCGCCGCAGAGTCAGAGCAACTCAGCGCGGCGCAACAATCCGCTCACATCAAGCCGCAAACCACGGCAGCGATCACCGACCCGCCCACCAGCACGACGCCCACCACGCGGCGCCTGTTCAACTCGGTCCACAGCAGAACGCCGGTCAGCGAAAGCAGAATCATGCTGCCGGCGATCGTATCGATCAGCAACACCCAGCCGACGCTCAGTCCCACGCCTTTGTGCAGGTTGTTCATCGTCGAAAGAAACGAGTTCTGCGTGCGTTTCACCGCGACGAAGCCGTTGCCCACCCAGTATTCGGCCTGCACGCTCTGCGACGGTCCCATGATGCCGACCTGCCAGAATTCCGGCTGCATCGTGCTGCGATCGCCCCACGCCACCGGATGTGCCGGCTCGCGCTTCGTCCTGCCCGGCTTGCCGTCTATTTTCAACTCGGCTTTGAGCCACTTCGCCATCTCCATCGGCGAACGCAGCGGCTGTTGCGGAACGGGAATCTGCATTTGCTCGACTTGCGGCTCGCCCGACGAGACCTTCAGCGGGCCGCCGCGGTGGTTCAGCAGAAACCCGGTCACACCGAACAGCAAGCCCAGCACCGCGCCCCACAGGCCGACCCAGCCGTGCACCTTGCGCAGCCACTTGATGAAATTCGCGCGCCGCGAGCGCTGACGCCGCGCCGCCTGTTCGGCGTCGTCCATCAGATTTTGGCCGCGTTCCGGCGTGTGAGCCGTGTATTGCGTGCCGTGACCGGCGGCGGGTTTCATGTCGATGTCGATCGAGTCAGGCGCATTCAAATCCGGGCTCCAGGCGCAGCAAGTCGATCCATCGCCGTCACGCGGCGACAAAGCGCATGCTCACCCGGCAGTGGTCGAGGGAAGTATCGAAAAGGGAGTGCCGGACAACCCGGCTTGCGGTCCGGGCCGTCCGGCTGAGAGGCTGGCTGGCGGTCACAGAGGAGGAGAATGTGACAGAAAGCTGGCGACGCCTTTCAATTGATAATGGATATCATTACATAATTAAGCGATTTACTCAATCACAACGCGCGGCATCCGCTTGACATCGGCGCGGCGCGCCCCGACTCTAGCTGGCGATCCCGCCAACGTTCAGTTCGGACACCAGCCTGCCATGCGCCTTTCTTCCCTGGTCTGTCTTGCCTCCTTCGGCTGGCTTGCCGGCATCCACGGCGCGGGGGCGGGCGTCGCGGCCAGACTGGACGATCCCTATACCAACGAAGGCGAGACGCAGACCTTCACCGTCAACGCGGACGGCTCCTATTCGAAGCTCGATTCGATGACACTGCTTGTGAACAACGAAGCAGGCGTCGCGCGGGTCGCGCAGCAATATGTCTGGTTCAACCGCAACATGGCGGACGTGCAGATCATCGAGGCCTACACGATCACTGCCGACGGCGTACGTCACGACGTGCAGCCCGAGCAGATCCGCGACGTCCAGGAAGCCCGCTCGTTCGACGCGCCGATGTTTCAGGACATTCAGGAAAAGGTGATCGTGTTTCCCGCCGTGGAGCCGGGCGCGCGCGTGCATCTCACCTATCGCAAGACGCAGAAGCAGCCGATCGTGCCGGGCGAATTCAGCGACTTCACGCCGCCCGATCTCGCGCCCACGCACAACTTCCGCCTGATCTACGATCTGCCCGCCGGTAAGCCGCTTTATGCCGATGCGCGCGGCTTCACCGTCGCGCAGCCCATAACGCGCGACGGCCGCACGCGCTACGAATATCGCTACGACAAGGCGCATTTCAGCCGCCTGGAGCGCGGCTCGGTTGCGTACGTGTCGTATGGCGACCGGCTGATGGTCTCGACCTTCCCGGACTATGCCGCGTTCGCCGCGACCTACCGGGAATCCGCAGCGGACCCGAGCGCGCACGATGCCGCCGTCACGCGTCTCGCGCAACAGCTCACCGCGCGCGACCACACGCCGCGCGACAAAGCCAAAACGCTGTACGACTGGGTACGCCGCAATGTGCGCTACGTGGCTATCAACGTCGGACGCGGCGCGGTTGTGCCGCACAGCGCGAGCGCAGTCCTCGCGAACCGCTACGGCGATTGCAAGGATCACGTCGCGCTTTACGGCGCGTTGCTCGACGCGGCCGGCGTGCGCAACGAGCCGGCCTTGATCAGCAGCGGCACGATCTACACGCTGCCGAGCGTGCCGGGTTACGGCGTCATCAATCACATCATCACGTGGCTGCCGGATTTGCAGCAATACGCCGATTCGACCGCATCGAATGTCGAATTCGGTTTTCTGCCGCCCTCCGACATGAACCGGCCGACCGTGCTCGTCGGCGAGGGTATGCTCTCGCGCACGCCCGCCACCGCGCTCCTGACGCGCAGCACCGACCTGTCGATCAAGGTCGAACCGGATGGCTCGGCAAGCTTCACGTATCGGCTGGAGGCGGCCGGCGCTTCCGCCGAACAGACGCGCGCCATGTTACGCACGCAAACACCCGCACAGCGCGAGGATTCGATTCAGGCGGAATTGCGCGGCGCCAACCTGCGCGGCACCGCTACGCTCACCACGAATGACCTCACCGTGGCCGACGGCCCGCTCACCATCACGATGAAAGGCACGCTGGAAAGTCTCGTGGTGCCCGGCGCGGCGGCGTCGATTCCGGCGCTGACGAGTCTGGCCGGCGGCTTCGAGGCGGATACGCGTTACTGGCTTGGCGAGCGACAGCGCACGCAGCCGTTCATCTGTCGCAACCAGGCGCTGCATGAACGCGCGCGCATCGAGTTGCCCGCCAATTTTCGCGTGCTCGACATGCCGGAGGCGAAGCGGACCCAGGACCGCCTTGTCGATTTCCAGTCGCAGTACACGTTCGATCCGCACAGCAACGTGGTCACGATGACGCGCGACGGCGCCACGCATTTCGATAGCGACGTCTGCACACCCGACGACTTCGCGCAGATGCGCCCTGCGATCGAAGCCATCGGGCGCGACGTGCGTGCGGAAGTGATTGTCAGATCGACGCTAGTGGAGTCATCGAGTGTTGCTTCGCAGGCGCCGTGAGCGCCGGCGAAAGCGCATGCCTTCGCCGGGGATGCGCTCAAACGGGCCAGAGCGGCCCTTCCTGCATCGCGCCGATCTGCTCGCGTAATTCGAGGATGCGGTCTTCCCAGTAACGCTGCGTGTTGAACCACGGAAACGCTGCGGGAAACGCCGGGTCGTCCCAGCGACGCGCGAGCCACGCCTGATAGTGAATCAGCCGCAGCGTGCGCAATGCTTCGACCAGATAAAGTTCGCGCGGCTCGAAGTCGCAGAAGTCTTCGTAACCGGCGAGCAGATCCGCCAGCGCGCGTGACGCTTCTACGCGCTCGCCCGGCAGCAACAGCCACAAATCCTGCACCGCCGGTCCCATGCGGCTGTCGTCGAAGTCGACGAAATGCGGCCCTGCGTCTGTCCACAACACGTTGCTCGGATGACAGTCGCCATGCATTCGCAACATGCGGATATCGCCGGCCCGCTCGTACGCACGTTCCACGCCTTCGAGCGCGAGATTGACCACGGTTTCCCATGCGGTGCGCACGTCGTCCGGCACAAAACGGTGAGAGAGCAGGAAGTCGCGCGGCTCGTAGCCGAAGGTATGAATATCCAGAGTAGGACGTTCGACGTAATTCTGCGTCTGACCAACCGCATGGATGCGGCCGATGAAACGCCCGAGCCATTCCAGCGTGTCGGGCCGGTCGAGATCCGGCGCGCGGCCGCCGCGACGCTCGAAGATCGAGAAGCGAAAGCCGTCGAAGCTATGCAGCGTGCGGCCTTCGAAAGTGAGCGCAGGCACCGCTGGAATTTCGCGGGAAGCGAGATCGGCAACGAAAGCATGTTCTTCGAGAATCGCGGCGTCGCTCCAGCGCTCGGGTCGATAGAACTTCGCGACCACCGGCGGACCATCTTCCACGCCGACCTGGTACACGCGGTTCTCGTAGCTGTTGAGCGGCAGCATGCGGCCGTCGGTGCGCACGCCGACTGTGCCGAGCACGCCGTCGAGCGCGTCGAGCACGATTTCCGGCTTGAGCCGGGCGAAAGGCACAGCGCTGTCCGCGCGGTCCTGTGGATCGAGGATGTCGTCGTTCATGCCCGCATTGTGCGCCGCGCCGGCGTCAAAGACGAGGGCGACAACGCACAACGCGGCGCAACCCGCGGCTTACAACTCGCACACGGCTTGCACTCGAACGGCCTTCAATGCATCTGCGCGCTCGACGGTCGCACCAACTCGCCCGTATCGATCAGGTCTTCAAGGAAAAAGGGTTCAGTGTTCAGTTGCAGCGAAGCGCCGGGCTCGCCGGCATACCACGCCACCATTGCCATGTCGCCGAGAATGCGCATGACGATCCCGCGCGCGCCTTGCGGCACGGCGATATGCACCGATCGGACAATGGAACCGATTTGCATGATGTTTCCCCGTTTCTCCCATAGCCGGCTTTATGATTTCCTTGCCGGTCAAGGTGATGATAAAAGCGTCGCTCCGCCGATAACGTTGCGTACGCACCCAATCTGCTGCGCGTGATACGCGTGAGAGGTTCGAGTCACTGTTCCCGTTTTGCGGGGCCGGGGAAAGCGCGAACTCGAGGCTGCAGACTCAACATTCTTTACCCGTCGTTTCGCCCTATTCCCATTACGGCGCGGCGGACCGATGATTCGGAGCGTAACGCGTCGCAATAAGGTCATCATAAACCCTGCCGGGGTGAGATATCAAAAACGTGCACCAACCAGACCATTTGCTCGATCCGACCGCTGGGCCGGCCTGCTCGCGCCGCTGCGGCGGCCGTTACGCGCATTGTGTCCGGCATGCGTGGCACGCGCGCGACATCTCTTCGCACGGCTTTGAGCGGTTGAACTAGTCATGTGGATCGTTCGTCTTGCGCTACGGCGCCCGTATACGTTCGTCGTCCTGGCGCTGCTATTGCTGATCGTCGGACCTTTGACGATCCTGCGCACGCCGACCGACATCTTCCCCAATATCGACATTCCAGTGCTCTCGGTGATCTGGTCGTACAACGGCCTGCCCGCCGACGAGATGGAAAAACGCATCGTGCTGAATTACGAGCGCGGGCTCTCGGTGGCAGTCAACGATATCGAGCACACCGAGTCGACCTCGCTGAACGGCATCGCGGTGATCAAGATCTTTTTCCAGCCGCACGCGAATATCGACGAGGCGCTCGCCGAAGTCACCGCGCTGTCACAAACGCAATTGCGCTCGCTGCCGCCCGGCATCACGCCGCCGAATATCCTGCGCTACAACGCTTCGACGGTGCCGATTCTGCGGCTCGCGCTGTCGTCCGCGTCGCTCACCGAGCAGGAGCTATACGACTTCGGCAACAACTTCCTGAAGACCCAGCTCGCCACCGTGCCGGGCGCTTCCGCGCCGCTGCCGTACGGCGGCAAACAACGGCAGATCATGGTCGATATCGATTCGCGCAAATTGCAGGAGCGCAATCTTTCGCCGCTGGACGTGGTCAACGCGGTCACCGCACAGAATCTGATCCTGCCTTCCGGTACCGCCAAAATCGGTTCAACGGAATACTCGGTGGAAATGAACGGCAGCCCGGATTCGCTGGCAGGCCTGAACAATATTCCGATCCGATCCACGGCTAACGGCACCGTTTATATTCGCGACGTCGCTCATGTACGCGACGGTTTCCAGCCGCAAACCAATATCGTGCGCGTGAACGGCCAGCGCGCGGCGCTCCTGACCATCAACAAGAGCGGCAATACGTCCACGCTCGAAATCGTCGATCGCATCAAGACGTTGATGCCGACGTTGCGCAATCTCGTGCCCGCCTCTCTGAATATCGACCCCGTTGCCGACCAGTCGCTGTTCGTGCGCGCTTCCGTGCAAGGCGTGCTGCGCGAGGCGCTGATCGCTGCCTGCCTGACCGGCCTGATGATTCTGCTGTTCCTCGGCAACTGGCGCGCCACGCTGATCATCGCCGTGTCGATTCCGCTGTCGATGATCACCTCGATCATCGCGCTCTCCCTGCTCGGCGAAACCATCAACATCATGACACTCGGCGGGCTTGCGCTCGCGGTCGGCATTCTGGTGGACGATGCGACGGTGGCGATCGAAAACATCAGCCATCAACTCGAACAGGGCAAGACGCTCGAACAGGCGATTCTCGACGGCGCGCATCAGATTGCGATTCCGACGCTGGTGTCGACCTTGTCCATCTGCATCGTCTTCGTGCCGATGTTTCTGCTCACGGGCGTCGCGCACTATCTGTTCATTCCGCTGGCCGAGGCGGTGGTGTTCGCCATGCTGGCGTCGTATTTCTTCTCGCGCACGCTCGTGCCGACGCTCGCGAAATACCTGCTGCGCTATCACCATAAACCCGCGGACCTGCATCACACCCCGGCGCAAACGCGCAATCCGTTCATGCGCGCGCACTACGCATTCGAAGGCGGCTTCGCGCGTTTGCGCGAGCGCTATCGCGTGTTTCTCGAAGCGCGCGTCGCGCGGCCGGGCCTGTTCGTGACGCTGTTTCTTGTTTGCTGCGGCGCCTCGATGTTGCTGATGCCGTTTCTCGGCCGCGACTTTTTCCCGGCTGTGGACGCCGGCACGATCGCGCTGCATCTGCGCGCGAAAACCGGCATGCGGGTGGAGGAGACCGCGGTCGTCACCGATCGCGTCGACACACGTATCCGTCAGTTGATACCGGCGGGCGAGCTGCATTCGATCATCGACAACATCGGCTTGCCGGTCTCGGGTATCAACCTCTCGTACAGCAACACCGGCACGATCGGCACCTCGGACGCCGACGTGCTGATCACGCTCAATCCCGACCATCATCCGAGCGCGGACTACGTGCGCACGCTGCGGCGTACGCTCACCGACGAATTCCCCGGCGTGCAGTTCGCCTTCCTGCCCGCGGATATCGTCAGTCAAACGCTCAACTTCGGCATGCCGTCGCCGATCGACATTCAGATCGTGGGCCGTGAAGTGGCCGGCAATCGCGCATTCGCCGCGAAGTTGCTGAACCGTCTGCGCACGGTGCCCGGTCTCGTCGACGCACGCATCCAGCAGCCCGCCGATCTGCCGCGTATCTTTATCGACGTGGACCGCACGCGTGCGCAGCAAGCCGGCTTCTCGCAACGCGACATTGCGAGCAATCTGCTGATCACGCTATCGGGCAGCCAGCAAACCACGCCGACGTTCTGGCTCAATCCGCGCAACGGCGTGAGCTACAACGTGATCACGGAAGCCCCGCAATACACGATCGATTCACTGCAATCGCTCGCGAACATTCCGCTGAACGCGAACGGCCGCAGCAATATTCTCGGTTCGCTCGCCACCATGAAGCGCGAAGCAGGCAACGCCACGCTCACCCACTACAACGCGCAGACCACCATCGATATTTTCGGCACCGCCGACGGCCGCGATCTCGGCGGCGTGTCCGACGACATCCGCAAGATCATCGACGACGCCAAGGCCGATCTGCCCAAAAGCTCGACTATCGAAGTGCGCGGCCAGGTGCAGACCATGAACGATTCGTTCTCCGGCCTGTTCGCCGGTCTGGTGTTCGCGATTCTGTTGGTGTATCTGCTGATCGTGGTGAATTTCCAGTCGTGGCTCGATCCGTTCATCATCATCACCGCGCTGCCGGGCGCGCTCGCCGGTATCGTATGGATGCTGTTTCTCACGCACACCACGCTGTCGATTCCTGCGCTCACGGGTGCGATCATGTGTATAGGCATTGCCACCGCCAACTCGATTCTCGTGATCAGCTTTGCGCGCGAGCAGTTGCTCGAACACGGCGACGCGGCGCGCGCGGCGATCGAAGCGGGCTTCACGCGCTTTCGTCCGGTATTGATGACAGCGCTCGCGATGGTGATCGGCATGGTGCCGATGGCGATCGGTCTCGGCGAAGGCGGCGAGCAGAATGCGCCGCTCGGGCGCGCGGTGATCGGCGGTCTGACGATCGGCACGCTGGCAACGCTGATCTTCGTGCCGGTGGTGTTTTCGATGATCTACCGGCGACTCGCGGCACGACGCCTGCGTGCAGCCGAGCACGTGGTGCAGAAGCCATGATGTGCAGCGCCGCGGCGATCGTGTCGGCAACAGCGGCAATAGCAGGCAGCACGAGAGGCAGCTTCGACTGCCCGAGCATCTTCACAGCAACCATTTTTGCACGGGAAGTTTGATGGAAGGACAACGTCCAGACAGTTCCGGCACCACGCGCGATCCGGCGAAGGCAAAGCGCGCACGCTGGATCGCCGTCGCGGTCGCCGTGGTGGTCATCGCGCTTGCGGCACAAGGTATCTGGTCGCGTCACGACGCGCACGCGGCGCTCGAACGCGATGCCGAGCACACCAGCCAGACCAGCGTCGAAGTCGTGCGGCCGCAGAAATCGACGGCCGGGCTCGATCTCGTGCTGCCCGGCAACGTGCAGGCGTTTCTCGACACGCCGATTTACGCGCGCACCAACGGCTATCTGAAGAAGTGGTACGCGGACATCGGCGCGCGGGTGAAAAACGGCCAGTTGCTGGCGGAGATCGACACGCCGGAAGTGGACGATCAACTGCGCGCGGCCCGCGCCGATCTCGCAAACGCCGACGCCAACTATGCGCTTGCGAAGAGCACCGCCGGGCGCTGGACCGACATGCTGAAAAGCAAATCGGTCTCGAAGCAGGAAACCGACGAAAAGGTCGGCGACATGCTCGCAAAGAAAGCCACGCTCGACGCTGCACGCTTCAACGTGGCGCGACTCGAGAAAACGCAGTCGTTCCAGAAAGTGTATGCGCCGTTCGACGGCATCGTGACCGCGCGCAATGTCGATGTCGGCGCGCTGATCGACGCGGGCAGTTCGGGCGGCCCTGCGAAGGAGCTGTTTCACGTCGCGCAGGCGGATCGGCTGCGCGTCTATGTGAACGTACCGCAGGCCTACGCGCAGCAGGTTCGCGCGCGGCAAGCCGCGTTCCTGACGCTGACCGAGACGCCGTCCCGACATTATCCGGGCACCGTGGCGCGCACCGCGGGCGCCGTCGATCCGCAACAGCGCACGATGCTGGTGGAAGTCGACGTCGACAACCGTAACGGCGATTTGCTGCCGGGCGCGTATGCGCAAGTGCACTTCGAGTTGGGCACGGGCGCGGCGCCATTCACGCTGCCTGGCAACGCGCTGCTGTTCCGCCCGGATGGCGTGAAAGTCGCGACCGTCGACGCGCAGCACAAGGTAAAGCTGATCGCGGTGTCGCTGGGAACGGACTTCGGCACGCGTGTCGCGATTGCATCCGGCCTGCAGGGCGATGAGCGGGTGATCCTGAATCCGCAGGACTCGATCATCGACGGCGCGCCGGTGCGGATCGTGGCTGCGAAAGCGGGAACTGCCACGGGCGCGTCAGGAGCGACCGGTGCTTCCGGCGCGGCGGCGGGTGGTGAGGGCGCGGCAGGCGCGTCCGGCGCAGCGGCGAGCCGCGACGGTGCCGCAAGCGCCAGCGGCGCAGCCGCGGGCAATGATCGGGTGGCGGGCGGCTCGAACGCTGTTGCGGCAGACACGCCAACCACGCATGTCGCCGCGTCGCTGTCCGTAAAGGCATCATCATGAACGCGCCGGCATCCCGTCGCCGTTTCGTCGTGCGGCCGCTGCGGCGCGTCTCGCTGCATGCGTGCGCCTTGACACTCGCAGGCGCGTGCGCACTCACCGCGTGCACCGTCGGCCCCGACTACGTGAAGCCGACCGCGACCACCGCCGCAACCTACAAGGAACTCGACGGCACCGGCTGGAAACCCGCGCAACCCGCCGACACGTTCACACGCGGCGCGTGGTGGAGCGTCTACGCGGACCCGTCGCTCGACGCTCTCGAACAGCAGGTCGCGAGCGCGAATCAGAACGTGCAGGCTGCCGAAGCGCGCTTTCGCGCCGCCCGTGCCACCGTCGCGCAATATCGTTCGAGTTTCTTCCCGCTCGTCAGCGCGACCGGTGCCTATTCGCGCGCCCGTTCATCGGAGAACGTACTGCACAAATCGACCGCGGGTCTCACGCTGAACGACTACCTCGTGCAAGCCGACGCGTCGTGGGAACCCGACCTGTGGGGCCGCGTGTCACGTAGTGTCGAAGGCGCGAAAGCCGAAGCGCAGGCAAGCGCCGCCGACACACAAGCCGCGCTGCTGTCGATGCAGGCCGAACTCGCCACCGACTACTTCGAGCTGCGCGGACTCGATCAGGAGCGCCGACTGCTCGACGACACGATCGAGGCCTACAGGCAAGCGCTGGAGCTGACGCAGCACCGCTACGCCGGCGGCATCGCCACGGACGCCGATGTCGCGCAGGCGCAGACGCAGTTGAAAACCACCCAGGCGCAAGCGCTCGACCTCGGCGTGCAGCGCGCGCAGCTCGAACACGCGATCGCGATTCTGATCGGCCAGCCGCCTTCCACGTTTGCGCTGCCGGTTGCGCCGCTCGCGGCGGTGCCGGTCGTCGCGGCGGCGGGCGTGCCGTCTGAGTTGCTCGAACGGCGCCCCGACATTGCGGCGGCGGAACGGCGCGTCGCCGAGATGAACGCGCAGATCGGCGTGGCGACGGCGGCGTTTTTTCCGAACCTCGTTTTGTCCGTGACGGGTGGCCTCGAAGCGACCAACTACAGTCAATGGTTGCTGGCGCCGAGCCGGCTGTGGTCGCTCGGGCCGACGTTGGCCGGAACGCTGCTCGACTTCGGCGGACGCGCCTCCGTCAAAGAACAGGCCCGCGCGCACTACGACGAAAGCGTCGCGCAATACCGGCAGACCGTGCTGACCGCCTTCGGCCAGGTCGAGGACAATCTCGCCGCCCTGCGCGTGCTCGAGCAGGAAGCGAGCGCCCAGGACGACGCGGTGAGAGCCGCGCAACGTGCGCTGGCGGTCGTATCGGACCGCTATAGGAACGGCGCGATCACCTATCTCGACGTGGTGGTCGCGCAAACCACCGCGCTCACCAACGAACGCGACGCCGTGTCGATCGCGCGACGTCGCATGGCCGCGAGCGTGGCGTTGATCAAGGCGCTGGGCGGCGGCTGGAACGAGTCCGCGCTGCCGACGGATGAACAGATCGTGCATCCGTCCACACCCGCGAGCGATGCCGCGGCGCGTGGGTAGCCGGGGGGGTTGTCGATGCAGCGAAAGGGCGCCGGGCACGGCGCCTGGTGGCGTCGTGGTGGCGTCGTGGTTGCGTCGGGGTGGCGCCGTGGTCCCGGCGTGGTCGCGGCTCGCAGCGCGCTCCAGCGACCCGCTCCGCCTCTTTTCAGCGTATCCTTAACTCCCTTTTTCTCCTTTGCAACCCGCTTCCGCCGTGCCCGACATCCCCTACCTCGAACGCGGCACGCGCGCGTACTGGCGCGCCAGCATCGCGCTGCTGTTCGCCGGCTACGCCACGTTCTCGCTCCTTTATTGCGTACAGCCGCTGCTGCCGTCGTTTTCCACAGCGTTCAACGTGACGCCAGCCCAAGGCAGCCTGTCGCTCTCATTGACCACGGCCGCGCTCGCGCTTGCCGTGTTCGTTGCCGGCTTCATCTCCGAAGGCTGGAGCCGTCACAAGCTGATGACGCTGTCGCTCACCATTTCCGCGCTGGCAACCATCGGCGTGTCGATCGCTCCGCAATGGCATCAACTGCTCGTGCTGCGCACACTCGAAGGTCTCGCGCTCGGTGGCGTGCCCGCCGTCGCGATGGCCTATCTCGCGGAAGAAGTGCACCCCGACGGCCTTGGCCTCGCGATGGGACTCTATGTCGGCGGCACGGCGATCGGAGGGATGGCCGGGCGCGTGATTACCGGCGTCGTCGCGGATCTGTTTTCGTGGCGCGTGGCGATCGGGACGATCGGCGTGCTCGGCCTTCTGTCCATGCTCGCGTTTCGCGCGCTGTTGCCGCCGTCGCGTCATTTCGTGCCGCGGCGTGGACTCGGCTTCATGCATCACCGTACCGCGCTGCTCAAGCAGTTCACTCGACCCGGCCTGCCTCTGCTGTTCCTGCTCGGCTTCGTGCTGATGGGCAGCTTCGTCACGCTGTACAACTACATCGGCTACCGGTTGCTGGCGCCGCCGTACCGGTTGGATCAGACGGAAATCGGCGCGATCTTCGTCGTGTATCTGACGGGTGTGGTGGCCTCGCCGTGGTCGGGACGCATGGCCGATACTTTCGGCCGCGCACGCGTGCTCACCGCCAGCCTGCTGTTGATGGCGTTCGGTCTCGCGCTCACCATGCTGCATCCGCTGACGGCGATTGCGGCCGGCATTGCGTGCGTGACATTCGGCTTCTTCGCCGGACACTCGGTGGCAAGCGGCTGGGTCGGACGTCTCGCCAAAGATGCCAAAGGTCAGGCCGCGGCGCTCTATCTGCTCGCGTATTACATCGGCTCGAGCGTGGTGGGCTCGTATGGCGGCCACATGTGGACGAGCTACGGATGGAACGGCGTCGCCGGACTGGTCGGCGCGTTGCTCGTCATCGGCCTGGTTGCGGCGGCGCGTCTGCGCAGACGTGAGCAGCCTCGCGCATGATCGCTCGATGACCCAACGCGCATTGAATGACGCCTGAAAGTAAGGCCCGCGTAAGCAAACGCTTCATCTTTTTCGACGTATTTGCTGCGCCGCGGCAATCGTGGCGGCCCATGCGCTGCCGGGTTCAGCGGCTTGCGAATAGCCGCTGCAACGCCGCAAGGCGTCGTTATATCGACCGGACTGTCTCCTATACTCAAATCGAGCGTGGGCGGTGCATGACTCCATAAATCGAGCCGCCGCCTTCGCCGGAAATATAAAGGAGACGAGAATGACGACCTACTTCACGATCGGCGATTTCATCCTGGTCATTCCGATGGCGTTGGCCGGGGCTTTGTTTGTCGGTGCGCTTCCCTGCAAGACGGAATTCCGGCACAACGCGCTGCGCGTGCTGGGTGCGCTGATCGGCGTGGTGTTCGCGGTGGTGCTGGTGGAAGGTTTGCCGGCGCTCGTCTAGATGAAAAAAGCCGCCCGTGGGCGGCTTTGCTGCTTCTATGGCGTGAAAGACGACGACGCGGGAATCAGATCGCCTGATCCGTCGACGGCTTTTCCCACAGGTTGATTCCGCCTTCGGTCGCGTAGCGGTCGATCTCGGCCAGTTCGTCCTTCGAGAACGCAAGGTTCTTCAGCGCGCCGACGTTTTCACGCACCTGCTCCGCGCGGCTTGCGCCGATCAGCACGGACGTCACGCGCGGATCGCGCAGCGCCCACGCGAGCGCCATCTGCGCGAGGCTCTGCCCGCGACGTTGCGCGATGTCGTTGAGCTTACGCACGTGCTCGATGTTCTGCGGGCTCAGATGCTCCTGCTTCAACGAACCGCCACCCGGCTTGTTGACGCGCGCGTCTTCCGGCACGCCGTTCAGATATTTGCCCGTGAGCAGACCCTGAGCCAGCGGCGTAAACGCGATGGCGCCCGCGCCGGCCTTCGCCAGCGCGTCCAGCAACTCGTGCTCGATCCAGCGATTGAGCATGTTGTACGAAGGCTGATGAATCAGCAGCGGCACCTTGTATTCGGCGAGCAGTTTCGTCATCTCGAGCGTCTTGCTTGCCGAGTACGACGAAATACCGATGTACAGCGCCTTGCCCTGCTGCACGGCGCTCGCCAATGCACCCGCGGTTTCTTCGAGCGGCGTATCGGCATCGAAACGATGCGAATAGAAAATATCGACGTAGTCGAGGCCCATACGTTGCAGGCTCTGATCGAGACTCGCGAGCACGTATTTGCGCGAGCCGCCGCCTTGACCGTACGGACCCGGCCACATGTCCCAACCGGCCTTCGACGAAATCAGCAGTTCATCGCGATACGGCTTGAAGTCGTCCTTGAAGAGGCGGCCGAAGTTGGTTTCGGCGCTGCCGTACGGCGGCCCATAATTGTTGGCGAGGTCGAAGTGCGTGATACCCAGGTCGAAAGCCGTGCGCAGGATGTCGCGCTGCGTGGAGATCGGCGTGGTGTCGCCGAAGTTGTGCCACAGACCGAGCGACAGCGCCGGCAGTTTGAGACCCGACTTGCCGCAGACGCGGTACTGCATATCTGAATAGCGTTCTGAAGCTGCTTCGTAAGCCATTGCTAGTGTCCTTGATGTTGAAAGCGCCCGACCGGTGCGGGCATGGGCAATTGCATGCTGCGGGAGGCGTGCCGCTTTATTTTTGTAGCTAGGGATGCGGCCAGACCGCTATGGTAGCGAATCGACGTGGTGCATGCAGACGCCCAGTATGCGGGATGGACGATTGCTTGCGGCTCCCCTACACTTTGCCCGATTCAGGCTGACGGGAGAGATAGATGACGAAGGCGATTTCCATCGTATTGATTGTCGGCGGTATCGTGCTGCTGTATTTCGGCGGGCAGGCGTTCAATTCGGTGAGCAGCGACGTCTCGCGCGTCTTTACCGGCTCGCCGACCAACAAGGCGATCCTGCTGATCGTGGGCGGCGTGGTGGCGACGATCGCCGGCCTGACGGGCATGGCTTTGTCGGGACGCAAGCGATAACAGCGTGTGCGGCTACGCGGCGCTTGCGATATCGGGGTACAGGGACCGCAAGCGCCGCCGCGAAAAACCGAAAAACCTGGAACCGAAAAAAATCTAGAACGCCACCTCGGGCTTCGCAGCCGAGCGGGTTCCCGGCAGCGGCACGTTGCTCGCGCCGTGATAGGTGTACACCAGCGAAAACTTCACCTGATCGGTGATGTTCTTGCCGGCTGAATGCAGCGTATTGCAATGGAAGAACACCACGTCGCCGGCCTTGAGCTCAGGTGACACCGCAGTGCGAATCCATCCCTGATTCTCTTCCAGATCGGAGCGGAAGAATTTGGCCTGATCGAACCGGTCGGACGTAAACGCGGCGCTGTGCGACTTCGGCACCATCCACAGCGCGCCGTTATCCACCGTCTCCGAACCGAGCGCGAGCCACACCGAAACCAGATCGTCGCGCTCGAACGACCAATACCGCACGTCGCGATGCCAGCCGGTCAAACTGCCGTACGCAGGATGCTTGGTCATCATGCAGTTATGGTGCGCGCGCGACAGGCGCGGCTCTTCACCGAAATACAACTCCATCCAGCCGCGAATTTCCGGCGCGGTCGCCCAGCGCGCAAAACTCGGATGACGTGCGTACGCATCCAGCAGCCGCCGCACCGTATGGCCGCCCGCTGCCTGCCTGGACACCGGCGCGCCGGGATATTGCAGATCCGCTTCGAACTCGATCGGCGCGGCTGCCTCTTCCAGTTGGCGCTGCGCGATCTGTTTCAGTTCTTCGCAGCGCTCGGCCGACACCAATCCGGGCACCACGACAAAACCCTGCTCCCGCAACGTTTGAATCTGCTCTTTCTTGGAATGAAGTGACATGGCGTTCCGTTACTGTCGACTAGCCGATGCTCGATTGTAAAACGGGCGCGATCGCCGAGTGTGCTGTTTCACGATCTGAAAGCGCAGCCTTTCGCACTACTTTCAGGCGCGCCGCTCAATTTCGCGGCACTTCGAATGGGCAAGCGCGCACGATAATCGCCCCAACAGGGCACGACCCGCCGCCGCGATCCACGATTTCCCTCGGAAAAACCCGCATTCGCAGGGTAAAAACCGACTTTCTGACGTCACGAATCGCGTGTAACCTGCGCTGCATGTTGATCGCCATTCCCGCACTTTTGCGCCGCGTCGAGGCCGACAAGGCCGACTCCGCTGTATTCCGTGCACTTTTCCATCGAATTCGAGGCTTTCGCGCCGTTCATTGCGACATCGCCATTGGCACATTTGGTGCTCTTCATGGCGCACACTCCGTCGCGCGACACGTTGCCTACCAGTGAAGCCATGCATACTCTCCTGAGCACCCGTCTTACCCGCGCCGCACTGAAAGCGGCGCGTCCGGCGCGTCGCCATGTCGTGCGCGCGCTGCGTCACCATGCCACACGCGCGCGCGCGTTGGGCGAACAGTGGCGCGATGCCAAAGCCGTCGACGGCATTCGCACCTGGTTCAATACGTTCTTCTCCGCGCTGCGCCTGCAAGGCAGTTCGCGCCGTTTTTCGCTGCGCACACTGCTGCGCAAACCCACGCCGCTGCGCCTCGCCGCGCCGCGCGCAGCGGTTGCCGTGCCGCAGAACTCGAGTCGCCGTCCGCGTCGTATGTCGACGAATGGCAGCACCGGCTGGTTCGCGTTCGCGTTTGCGAGCCGTTAAGGCGCCCGAGTACAGAACGCGCTGCCGGACCTGGCGCGGCTCAAGTGCCGTACTGACTGAGGACGCGACATGACTTCGCGGCTGGTGAAGCCCGCGGTCGATAGCGTGGCCATTCAGTTCATGGACTGGCGAAGGCGATAAAAAACCCCGCCCGGCTCAATGCGCCGGGCGGGGTTTTTTGCTTAACGAAGGACGGCTTGCGCTTACTCTGCGAGCGCGGCAACCGGTTCCGTGCCGGCGGCTTCGGCGAGCGCCAGCGCCTTGTCCGTGGATTCCCACGTGAATTCCGGCTCTTCGCGGCCGAAGTGACCATAGGCGGCGCTCTTCTCGTAGATCGGGCGCAGCAGGTCGAGCATCTGGATGATGCCCTTCGGACGCAGGTCGAAATGCTCCTGCACCAGACGCGTGATGACCGCATCCGACACGCGGCCGGTGCCGAACGTGTTGACCATCACCGAAGTCGGCTGGGCGACGCCGATCGCGTACGAAACCTGGATCAGGCAGCGCGAAGCCAGGCCCGCGGCCACGATGTTCTTCGCGACATAACGGCCGGCGTAGGCCGCCGAACGGTCGACCTTCGACGGATCCTTGCCCGAGAACGCGCCGCCACCGTGCGGTGCGGCACCGCCGTACGTATCGACGATGATCTTGCGGCCGGTCAAACCGCAATCGCCTTGCGGACCGCCGATCACGAAACGACCGGTCGGGTTCACGAGGAACTTGATGTCGCCCTTGATGAGGTCGGCCGGCAGCGTCGGCTTGATCACTTCTTCGATCACGGCTTCGCGCAGCGTGTCCAGATCGATGTCCGGCGAATGCTGCGTGGACAGCACCACGGTGTCGATGGAATGCGGCTTGCCGTCGACATAACGCACGGTGACCTGCGACTTCGCGTCCGGACGCAGCCAGGACAGACGGCCGTCACGGCGCAGATTCGCCTGACGCTCCACCAGACGGTGCGACAGGTGGATCGGCAGCGGCATCAATTCCGGTGTTTCTTCGCACGCGTAACCGAACATCAGGCCCTGATCGCCGGCGCCTTGATCGAGGTTGTTGTCGTGCGCGCGGTCCACGCCCTGGGCGATGTCCGGCGATTGCTTGTCGTACGCGACGAGCACGGCGCAGCCGCGATAGTCGATGCCGTAGTCGGTGTTGTCGTAACCGATGCGCTTGATCGTGTTGCGTGCGACCTGGATGTAATCGACGTTGGCGGTCGTGGTGATTTCACCGGCCAGCACGACGAGACCCGTGTTGCACAGCGTTTCCGCAGCCACACGCGAGTATTTGTCCTGAGCCAGGATGGCGTCGAGAATGGCGTCGGAAATCTGATCCGCGACCTTGTCGGGATGGCCTTCGGAGACGGATTCGGAAGTGAAGAGATAGTCGTTTGCCACGTTGCAGACTCCTGTTTTGTGGTTACGGTTGAGTTTCACGTAGCCAGCTTCGGGAGCCTTGAAGCGGCGACGCTTTAGCGGATTACCTTACCAGGAGGCGCAAATCACATGGTTTGCAGCCGCCGGCTTCGCCCCGCAAGTTGTCTATTAACTCGGCGAAGCATTTATTATAGCGACTTCCTCAGATTGTCACAGAGTGTCTACGAGTGCGGTATTACGTCAACTTCTCCGCTTTGCTGAAGCCCGTCACGCGCAACGCCTCTTTTCAGGAGGCGGCATGCTGAGCCGCTATGGCGCAAAACTCGCGATCGGGTTGCTGAAACTGTTTGCGCTGTTGCCTTATGGCCTGATCGCCCGTCTCGGCGACGGCCTCGGCTGGTTGCTGTATCAGATCCCGAGCCGGCGCAAACGCATCGTCCATATCAATCTGAAGCTGTGCTTCCCCGAATGGAGCGACGAGCGCCGCGAAGACGTCGCGCAGAAGCATTTCCGCCACGCGATCCGCAGCTATCTCGAACGCAGCGTGCAGTGGTTCGGCTCGGCGAAGAAGCTCGAAAAATTGATCCAGCTCGACAGCGCGATCGATCTGACCGACCCGAATCTGCCGCCCACGCTGTTTCTTGGCTTTCACTTCGTCGGTATCGAGGCCGGCTCGATCTTCCTGAACTATTCGCTCAGGCGTCAATGCGGCTCGCTCTATCAGCCCATGTCGAATCCGGAGCTCGAGGCAGTCGCCAAAGCGGCGCGCGCGCGTTTCGGCGCGGACATGGCGAGCCGCGCCGACAGCGCGCGCATCGTGCTGCGCTGGCTGCGCGAGCGCAAACCGGTCATGCTCGGCGCCGATATGGACTACGGCGCGCGCAATTCCACCTTCGTGCCGTTCTTCGGCGTGCCGACCTGCACGCTGACCGCGGTGGGGCGTCTGGCCAAGGTCGGGCACGCGCAGGTCGTGCCGTTCATCGGCGAAGTGCTGCCGAACTACAAAGGCTACCGGCTCAAGGTATTCAAGCCGTGGGAGAACTACCCGACCGGCGACGACGACGCGGACGCCCGCCGCATGAACGCCTTTCTCGAAGAGCAGATTCCGTTGATGCCCGAGCAGTACTACTGGGTGCACAAGCGCTTCAAGACCCGGCCGCCCGGCGACCCGAGCGTGTATTGAACCCGAACGGCCGCCCACGCGGCCTGTGCGGAACGCAACCCGACGCGGAAAAAATATGGCGTTCGGCTCACCTGCGGGCGCGTCACTTACAATAGCGTGATGAAACTGAAATTCACCAAAATGCACGGCGCGGGCAACGACTTCGTCGTGCTCGACGGCTACACCCAACCGGTCAACCTGACGCCGGCGCAGGTGCGCGCGCTCGCGGACCGGCATTTCGGCGTCGGCGCCGACCAGCTGCTGCTGGTCGAAAAGCCCACGGTGGCCGGTGTCGATTTCAGATATCGCATCTTCAATTGCGACGGCGGCGAAGTCGAGCATTGCGGCAACGGCGCGCGCTGCTTCGTCAAGTTCGTGCGCGAGCGCGGCCTCACCGATCAACGCAGCGTGCGCGTGCAGGTACAGAAGGGCACCGTCACGCTGACCATGCAGGAAAACGGCGAAGTGCTGGTCGACATGGGCACGCCCGTGTTCGACCCGGAACGCGTGCCGTTCGCCACCAAAGGCCTCGAAGGCCGCCGCGAAGGTGCGGACACGCTCTGGCCGCTCGACGTGAGCGGCACGACACGCTGGATTTCGGCGGTGTCGATGGGCAATCCGCACGCCGTGCAGGTCGTCGACGACGTCGAAGCGTTCCCGGTGCTGGTCGAAGGTCCGGTGATCGAGCGTCATGCGCGTTTTCCGCAGCGGGTGAACGCGGGCTTCATGCAGATCGTCGGCCGCAGTGAAATCAGGCTGCGCGTGTACGAGCGCGGCGCGGGTGAAACGCTGGCGTGCGGCACGGGCGCATGCGCGGCGGTCGCGGCCGGAATCCGGCGCGGGCGGCTCGATTCACCCGTGCTCGTGCACACGCACGGCGGCAATCTGACCATCTCGTGGGACAACACGCGAGAAGGTGAACCGCTGCTGATGGCCGGACCGGCTGTAACCGTTTTCGAAGGCGAGATCGAGCTGCCCGACTCATTAGCGGCTTCACAGGCCGCCTGAACTCATTGACCGACGCGCCGCCCCGAGGCGTCGCCCCGTAGTCTTTTAGCCGAAACCATGAACGATCGCGAAGTCGCCGAATACCTGCTCGCCAACCCCGAATTCTTCGCCGAACATGCGGAGATGCTCGCGACGATCCGGCTCGCGAATCCGCACGGCAAAGCCGCGGTGTCGCTGCAGGAACGGCAGATGGAAATGCTGCGCGACAAGAACAAGCATCTCGAACGCCGCCTCGCCGAACTCCTGCGGTACGGCCACGAGAACGACAGCATCGCGTCCAAATTCAACCGCTGGACCATCCGCGTGATCGCCGAACGCGATCCGTATGCTCTGCCGCGCACGATCGCCACCGGCTTGCACGATATTTTCGACGTGCCGCAAGCGGCGCTGCGCGTGTGGGATGTCGCCGAGTCTTATGCGCAGGCCGACTTCGCGCGCCATGTCGGCGAGGAAGTGCGCATCTTCGCAGGTAGCCTGACCACCCCGTATTGCGGCGCGAATACCGGCTTCGAAGCGGCGCAGTGGCTAGCGCCGTCCGTCGCATCCGTTAGCGACGAGAGCGCGGCCGGCCACGCGGCGTCCGAGTCGGCGCACACCACCGAATCGATCGCCTTGCTCGCGCTGCGCGACCCCGAAGGCAACGAAGAAGCACCGACCTTCGGCCTGCTGGTGATGGGTTCGCCCGACGCGCGCCGCTTTCACGACGGCATGGCAACGGATTTCCTCACGCAGATCGGGGCGCTGGCAAGCGCCGCGCTGAGCCGTCTGCTGCCGCGCTAAGCGGCTTCCGCCCAGCGCCAGAGCCGCTCAAAAAAGCCCACCGTGACCGCCGCCGACCCAATCGCCGCCTATCTGTCGAATCTCGAACACGAGCGGCGGCTCTCGGCGCATACGCTGCGCGGCTACACACACGAACTGGAAGAACTCAAGCTGCTGGCCAAGGGCCGGCCGCTCGAAAGCCTCACCGCCGTGGACATTCGCGGCGCCGTTTCGCGGGCGCACGCAGGCGGCCTGACGGCGCGCTCGATCAGCCACCGCCTCTCGGCATGGCGCGCGTTTTACCGCTGGCTCGCCGGCCGCGTCGATCTGCCGGCCAATCCGGTCGCGACCGTGCGCGCGCCAAAGCAGGCCAAAACGCTGCCCAAAGCACTTTCCGTCGACGACGCCACGCGTCTGATGGAGAGTCCGCCCGCTGCATCGCCCGAAGGTTTGCGCGATCACGCCATGCTCGAACTGTTCTACTCGTCGGGCTTGCGTCTCGCGGAACTGGTCGGCCTCGACGCCCGTTTCGCCGATGCCGACGGCTACCGCTCCGCCGGCTGGCTCAAGCTCGACTCGGCCGAAGTCGAAGTGCTCGGCAAAGGCAACCGGCGCCGCGTCGTGCCGGTCGGCAGCAAGGCGCTGGAAGCCTTGGGCGCCTGGCTCGCCGTGCGCGACCAGATGGTGAAGCACGATCCGCATCCGCTGTTCCTGTCGGCGCGCGGCAATCGGCTGTCACCGAACGTAGTGCGTGAGCGCGTAAAGCGCGCGGCGCTGGTCGCCGGCATTCCCGCCAACGTGCATCCGCACGTGCTGCGGCATTCGTTCGCCACGCACGTGCTGCAGTCGAGCGGCGATCTGCGTGCGGTGCAGGAACTGCTCGGCCACGCCAGCATCACCGCCACGCAGGTCTACACCGCGCTCGATTTCCAGCATCTCGCGCACGTCTACGATCAGGCGCATCCACGCGCCAAAAAACGCGACTGACGCCGCGACCCGATTCGCGGCGTACGGTCTCCGCCTTCGCTTTATCTGCCGCGTGCGCTGAGCCGCGCGGCCCATTGCTCACTCTGACACCCCGATGAATACCGTTACGCTCAAACCGTCGAAAGAAAAATCGCTGCTGCGCCGCCATCCGTGGGTCTACGCCAACGCGATCGACCGGATCGACGGCAATCCCGCACCCGGCGCCACCGTGCTGGTACGCGCGCACGACGGCCGCTTCCTCGCGCGCGCGGCCTACAGCCCGCATTCGCAGATCCGCGCCCGCGTGTGGAGCTTCGACGAAACCGAGCCGATCGACCACGCGTTCTTCAAGCGCCGCGTGCAGCGCGCGCTCGCGCACCGTCAGACGATGGTTCACGACACCGGCGCGGTGCGGCTGATTTTCGGCGAAGCGGACGGCTTGCCCGGCCTGATCGTCGATCATTACATGGCCGAGGACGAAGGCCAGCGCAGCCAGCTGGTCTGCCAGTTCATGGCCGCGGGCGTCGAGGCGTGGAAGGAAGCGATCGTCGCGGCACTGACGGGCGCGACCGACTGCCCAAATGTGTACGAACGCTCGGACGTGTCGATTCGCCAGAAGGAAGGACTCGAGCAGATCACCGGCGTGCTGGCGGGCGAACCGCCGTCGGAAGCGCTGATCGTCAGCGAAAACGGCGTGCGGTATCACGTCGACGTGCGCAACGGCCACAAAACCGGCTTTTACGTCGATCAGCGCGACAACCGCCTGCTGGTGCAGCAGCTCGCGCAGGATCGCGACGTACTGAACTGCTTCTGCTACACGGGCGGCTTCTCACTGGCTGCGCTGAAAGGCGGCGCCAAACGGGTCGTCTCGATCGATTCGTCGGGCGACGCGCTGGCGATCGCGCAGCAGAACGTGGCGGCCAACGGCTTCGACGCCGAGCGCGCCACGTGGCTCGACGCCGACGCTTTCAAAACGCTGCGCCGTCTTTACGACGACGGCGAGCGCTTCGACCTGGTCGTGCTCGATCCGCCGAAATTCGCGCCGTCGCGTGAACATGTGGACCGTGCATCGCGCGCTTACAAGGACATCAATCTGACCGGCCTGAAATTGCTGCGGCCGGGCGGCCTGCTGTTCACCTATTCGTGCTCCGGCGCGATCGACTCCGAACTGTTCCAGAAGATCGTTTCGGGCGCGGCCGCCGACGCGCGCGTGGATGCCCGGATCCTCAAGCGGCTTGGCGCCGGGATGGATCATCCCTTGCTGACGGCATTCCCGGAAGGCGAGTATCTGAAGGGCCTGCTGTTGCAAATCGCCTGATCGCCCATAATTTGAGGGGTATTTCCCGGCGCCGCCGGCTCGGGCGAAAGCAGGGCCCGTATCCGCGCGCCAGCGCCGGCCCGGCGAATATGTTTCAATAACCCGCTGGACAGGGCTGCGCGCCATCAGGCTGCCGCGCCCGCCCAGGCTTCGACTACGCACCGTTTCACGACAATACAGGCGACCAACATGATTCCAGTCACCATCCTGACCGGCTTTCTCGGCAGCGGCAAAACCACCCTGCTCAAGCGCATCCTGAATGAAAAGCACGGCATGAAGATCGCCGTGATCGAGAACGAGTTCGGCGAAGAAAACATCGACAACGAAATCCTCGTGCAGGATACGGGCGAGCAGATCATCCAGATGAGCAACGGCTGCATCTGCTGCACGATCCGCGGTGACCTTTCGCGTGTGCTGGGCGATCTGGCGGCGCAGAAGCAGGCCGGCACACTGGATTTCGACCGCGTGGTGATCGAAACCACGGGCCTCGCCAACCCGGGCCCGGTCGCGCAGACGTTCTTCATGGACGACCAGATCGCCAACGAATTCCTGCTGGACGCGATCATCACCCTGGTCGACGCCAAGCACGCGAACCACCAGTTGGACGAGCACGAAGTGGTGCAACGCCAGGTCGGTTTCGCCGATCGCCTGTTCATCACCAAGTCCGATCTGGTCGATGAAAAGCACCTTGCCGATCTGCGCCACCGTCTGCTGCACATGAACCCGCGCGCGGCGATCAAGGTCGTCAATTTCGGCGAAGCGGACATCAAGGAAATCTTCGACCTGCGCGGCTTCAACCTGAATTCGAAGCTCGAGATCGATCCGGATTTCCTTGTAGAAGACGAGCACGCGCACAGCCACGCTCACGCGCATGACGAGCACGGCCATACCCACGACGATCACGCGAACTGCGATCACGATCACGGCCA
The DNA here is from genome assembly GCF_031570135.1 of Paraburkholderia sp. USG1. Taxonomy (NCBI): domain Bacteria; kingdom Pseudomonadati; phylum Pseudomonadota; class Betaproteobacteria; order Burkholderiales; family Burkholderiaceae; genus Paraburkholderia; species Paraburkholderia sp. USG1. Next base: position 32,047 of record NZ_JAMWXW010000017.1, read on the forward strand.
TTGCGATCACGAAGGCCACGATCATGGGCATCACCACCACCATGCGCACCATGACGACAAGATCAAGTCGTTCGTCTACCGCAACGACCGTCCGTTCGATCCCAACAAGCTCGAAGACTTCCTCGGCGGCATTCTGCAGATTTACGGCGAACGGCTACTGCGTTACAAGGGCGTGCTGTATATGAAGGGCGTCGACCGCAAAGTCGTGTTTCAGGGCGTGCATCAGATGATGGGCAGCGATCTGGCCGCGAAATGGCAACCGATCGAGAAAAAGACCAACAAGATGGTGTTTATCGGTATCGAACTGCCGCAAGATCTGATCACCGACGGTCTGGACGCCTGTCTCGTCTGAGCGTGGCGGGCGGGCCCGGTCAGCGTTGCACTGGCGCGTTCGGCGCGGCACGCATCGTGCTGATGGCCCCCGAGCGCGTGCATCGGCGAAATGCGTGTCCGAGATAATCGTCTGCTGAATATTGCCGGCGACGGCCGAAAGCTCGTTGAAAAGGCGCGCGTGTGAAAAACGCGTGAAAACCCTGCTGTATTAAAGCGTGCACGACCATCGCTTTTTGGTCGTGCGCGCGTTATATTTTCGGGATATCGGCGCGCCGCAGGGGGATTTTCACCAGTTGCGGTGCCAGATTGTGATTCAGTTACAATACGTGCCCACTGGAGAATGAGAACGAATTGCCCGGTCAGCGCGTATCCTGCGCCGGGCCTGAACGGCGCCGGAAAATCTTATCCGGACAATACGCCGACAATGCCGGCTGGCACAGTCAGAAAAGACGCGCTGCCGGCAAGCAATGCCTCAGGAGCATCTGAGAATCGGTTTCCAGAGGAGTTCGGCCCCGCATTGGCGTTGCGACGCCCGGCGTGTGGGCACGAGGCGCTTCGGCGTCACGACAGTCCACCGTCCGTGCCCGCCCTGGCGCTCCGCGTCCTCAAGGTGCCTTTGCGGGCAATACGAAAGTGCGGGCACTACGTAAGAGTTTTGCCTCACATTGAAGAAGTTAGCCAGATGACGACGAAACGACTCTTGACCGAAGCCGAAATCCTGAAGATGAGCGACAAGGATTACATGAATGAGGATCAGCTCGCCTTCTTCAAGAACAAGCTCGAACAGCTGCAAGCGGACATTCTCCGTAATGCCGGCCAGACGACCGAGAATTTGCGCGAGACGGTCATCGTGCCGGACCCGGCCGACCGCGCAACGATCGAGGAAGAGCATGCGCTCGAACTGCGCACGCGCGACCGCGAACGCAAGCTGCTGAAGAAGGTGCAGCAATCGATCGCGCGCATCGATTCGGGCGAATACGGCTGGTGCGAAGAAACCGGTGAGCCGATCGGCATTCCGCGTCTGCTCGCACGGCCCACGGCCACCCTGTCGCTCGAAGCACAGGAACGCCGCGAACTGCGCCAGAAGCTGTTCGGCGACTGAACGCTTGCGGCGCGGCTTCGGCTCCGCGCCCCGAAACGCTGCTTCGTCGAGAGGGCGCACGGTGATCCGTGCGCCTTTTTCTTTTGTGCGGCGCTCTTTTGGGCGTTGCCGTAAGTGATGGCTTTGCGCGACCGCCCGGCGGACATGCGATGCGGCGCCTCTTACGCCTTTTACACCTCCTGTGCCTCTCTTCCGCGACCGCGCGGCGCCCACTAGCACACGCCCCCTCCGCATCACACCCCGCCCCCCGCACCGAATCGCGTGTTTTTTGTCTTATGCCATTTGCCGGCTCTTGATATGACCGCGCACGCCCTAAAATAAACCCGACATGCGCTGCACGAGCGCGCGCCGGCCGGTTCTGTTCTAGCGCCGCGCGCCGTCCGCTTTCAGGATTCATGCGGTAGCGCATTGCGCCGCCGCGTCCTACCCGTTTTGCAAAGAGGAACGCATATGGAGCAATTTCACGGCACGACGATCGTCTCCGTGCGCCGCGGCGACAAGGTCGCGCTCGGCGGCGACGGCCAGGTGACGCTGGGCAATATCGTCATGAAGGGCGGCGCGAAGAAAGTCCGGCGCATCTATAACGGCAAGGTGATGGTCGGCTTTGCCGGCGGCACGGCCGACGCCTTTTCGCTGCTCGACCGCTTCGAAGCGAAGCTGGAAAAACATCAGGGCAACCTCACGCGCGCCGCCGTCGAACTCGCCAAAGACTGGCGCACCGACCGCATGCTGCGCCGGCTCGAAGCCATGCTGATCGCCGCGGACGCCACCACCACGCTCGTCATCACCGGCAACGGCGACGTGCTCGATCCGGAAGGCGGCATCTGCGCGATCGGTTCGGGCGGCGCTTATGCGCAAGCCGCAGCGAAAGCGCTCGCTGACAACACCGAGTTGTCGCCGCGCGAAATCGTGGAAAAGTCGCTGGAGATTGCCGGCGACATGTGCATCTACACGAACCATAACCGCGTTATCGAGACGATCGAGTAAGGATCCACAATGAGCACCATGACCCCTGCCGAGATCGTCTCGGAACTCGACAAACACATCATCGGCCAAGGCCGCGCGAAGAAAGCGGTGGCCGTCGCGTTGCGCAACCGCTGGCGTCGCCAGCAGGTTGAAGAACCGCTGCGTCAGGAAATCACGCCGAAGAACATTCTGATGATCGGACCGACTGGTGTCGGCAAGACCGAAATCGCGCGGCGTCTGGCAAAACTGGCCGACGCGCCGTTCATCAAGATCGAAGCCACCAAGTTCACCGAAGTCGGCTACGTGGGCCGCGATGTGGACAGCATCGTGCGCGACCTGATCGAAATCTCGGTCAAGCAGACGCGTGAAACGGAAATGCGCAAGGTGCGGACCAAGGCCGAAGATCAGGCCGAAGACCGTATCCTCGACATTCTGCTGCCGAGTGCGCGCCCGGTCGGCTTCGGCGCGAGTTCGAGCGCCGCCGATACCGTGGACGAAGGCAGCACCACGCGCCAGACCTTCCGCAAGCGTCTGCGCGAAGGCCTGCTCGACGACAAGGAAGTCGAACTCGACGTGGAGCAGCCGCAAGTCGGCATGGACATCATGGGGCCGCCGGGCATGGAGGACATGACCGAGCAGATCCGTTCGATGTTCGCGAACATCGGCGGCGGCAAGAAAACGCGCCGCAAGATGAAGGTGAAGGAAGCGCTGAAGGCGCTCACCGACGAAGAAGCCGCCAAGATGCTGAACGACGAAGAGGTGAAAACCAAGGCGGTGCAGAACGTCGAGCAGAACGGCATCGTGTTTCTCGACGAAATCGACAAGATCGCGTCGCGCAACGAAGCCGGCGGCGGCGAAGTCTCCCGTCAGGGTGTGCAGCGCGATCTGTTGCCGCTAGTCGAAGGCACCACGATCAACACCAAGTACGGCATGGTGAAGACCGATCACATTCTGTTCATCGCCAGCGGTGCATTCCACCTTGCCAAGCCGAGCGATCTGATTCCGGAACTGCAAGGCCGCTTTCCGATTCGCGTCGAACTGGATTCGCTGTCGGTGAACGACTTCGAATCGATCCTGGTGTCCACGGACGCGAGCCTCGTCAAGCAATACCAGGCATTGCTCGCCACCGAAGACGTGCACCTCGAATTCGCCGACGACGGCATCCGCCGTCTCGCCGAAATCGCGTACGCGGTCAACGAGAAAACCGAGAACATCGGCGCGCGCCGCCTGTACACGGTGATCGAAAAGCTGCTCGAGGAAGTCTCGTTCGCGGCCGGCAACCACTCGGGCCGCACGGTGCAGATCGACGCGGCCTATGTCGATCGCGCACTGAACGAAGTGGCCGAAGACGAGGATCTGTCGCGCTACGTGCTGTGATTTCGACGTGGCGAATATCTCAAGCGGTGATGTGTTCATCACCGCTTGAGACCGAGCTGATCTGATGTGAGCCGCATAAAAAACGGGCTGCCTTCGCCAAGGCAGCCCGTTTTCATTTGCTTACGGCAAGCGCAGCCGCGACGCCGCGCTTACTGCTTGACCGGCCGCTTCGCGAGCTTGCGTTGCAGCGTTCGCCGATGCATGTTCAACGCGCGCGCCGTAGCCGAGATATTCCCGCCGTGTTCGGCGAGCACGCGTTGAATATGCTCCCACTCCAGACGCGCCACCGAGAGCGGCGTGGGATGCTCGATCGCCTCTTCTGCCTGCAGCGCGCTCGCCTCACTTTGCAGCGCCGACAAGATCGTCTCCACGTTGGCGGGCTTGGCCAGATAGTTATCGGCGCCGTCTTTCACCGCCTGCACCGCCGTGGCGATGCTCGCATAGCCGGTCAGCACCAGCATGCGCGCGTCGGGTTGCAGATCGCGCAAGGGCGCGACGAGCGTAAGACCGGAGTCATTGCCGAGATGCAGATCCACCGTGATCTGGCTGAACTTCTGCTGATTCGCCAGCTTGATGGCCTCATCCGCGTTGTGCGCTTCGCTCACCGTGTAGCCGCGCCGGGTGAGACCACGGGCGAGGATGCCGGAGAACACCTCGTCGTCGTCGATCACCAGAAAATTCATTTCACTCATACTTGTTTCTCCGTGTTGGATGGCTCGGCACCGTGACGGCCCGAGCCAAAAAATTTGCGCGCGGCGAGCGGCAGTTTCAGGACCGCACGCGTACCGCGCGGCCTGATCGTGCTGACATCGGTCAGCTCGATCGATCCCTTCAGACGCGCCGCCGCCGAAAATGCGAGATAGAGGCCCACGCCGTGCCCGCCTTGCGTACTCTCGACCGGCATCGCACCCAGCGAACCGCGCAACGCGGCCGGAATGCCGGGGCCCGCGTCGCAGACTTCGAATACGATCTGATCTCCACGCGCCGCAAGCGAGCAGGACAGCGTGACGTGATCGCGACTTGCTCGCGCGGCGTTGTCGAGCAGAATCGTGAGAATCTGACTGACAGCCACGGTATCGTCAAGACTGACATCCGCGGGAGGCACGCCGAGCCGCTCGAATTTCACATGCGGATGACGCAAGCGCCACTGCTCGCCGAACGATTCCAGCCACTCGCCGACCGGTTGTCGGCTGGCGCTCGTCGAAGCCCGACTGCGCAGCCGGGCAAGCGCCGAAGTACACAGCGTCATCTGCTGTTCGAGCAGTTCGAGATCGGCTGTGTATGGCGCGAGGCCCTTGTCGGAGCGTGCGGCGTCGCGCAATTCTTCGGACAACATTGCAATTGTAGACAGAGGCGTGCCGATTTCGTGAGCGACAGTGGCAGCCTGCACGCCCAACGCGACCGCGCGTTCATCGTGAAGCAAGCGCTGCTGCGCGTCTCCAAGGGCTGCGTCACGTAGCCGCAGCGCTCCCGACATGCGCGCAACGAACCATGCAATGAGGCCGACGCTGACCATGAAGTTCACCCACATGCCCGCGCGATAGTAGTCGAACAGGTTCGCGGGATTGTCGAGATTCAGCGGCACCGAATCGAAACCCAGCACCGCGTAGCAAGCAACTGCGAACGCCGCGAGCCACGCCATCAGATGCCACGGCAGCACAGCCGCGGCAATGGCGAGAGAGGGCAGGTAGAGCGAAACGAATGGATTGGTGGTGCCGCCCGAGAGAAACAGCAGAGCGGACAACGCGCCCAGATCGACCCAGATCTGGCCGAACAGCTCCATGTTGGATTCGGGCCGCTGCTGCGAAACGCGCCACCACGTGAGTCCGTTGAAGATCACTTCGAGCGCGATCACGAGCAGCATGGCGGGCAACGGCAGATGCACGCCGATGAAGGTCTGCACGAACGCAATCGTCATCAACTGGCCAATGATCGCGAGACTGCGCAGCCAGAACAGATGCCCGAGATTGACGCGGCCGGTGTTGGTTATACGATGCATGACGTTAGTTTACCTGTTCGGACTCGTCCGACTTACCTTGCGACCTTGCGCCGGTAACATGGGAATTTTTGCGACCGCGTCGCACGGACCGATCCCTCGTTATCGGTTCCTCCGTCGCGCAGCCTATCCATGCTACCTACTTCCCCCTGCGAGGCCGATGCCTCATCAGCTTTCCTGACTGTTTTGCGACAAGCCGCAGCGGCCCGGCACAACGGCACGGCGCAAGCCGAGGCCGGCTGTCTCGACGCCGCGGCGCGAATCCATCCACTGGACGACGCATCACTCGCATCGCTTACGGCTACGTTGCTCGATCAACACCGTCTCGGCGACGCGATCGAACTCGCCGCCATTATTGCCCAACTCGATCCGCACCGCGCTCTTGCGCACTTTCGTCACGGCTACGCGCTGCAGGTAGCGAACCGGCATGGTGAGGCCATTGCACCGTATCGCCGTGCACTCGCTATAGATCCGCGATTGCCATGCCTGCGCAGCAATCTCGCCGGCGCACTGGCGCACGCCGGCGGCGACCTGAACGAACAGATCGATCTGCTGGAACGCGCGGTCCGCGACGAGCCCGGCGAGGGTGACGGCTGGACCAATCTGACGAACGCGTACCGCATGAATAGGGATTTGCCGCAAGCGCTGGAAGCTGGCGCAAAAGCCGTGCAATGCGCACCGCATAGCCCACTGGCGCACAACAACTATGCGCTGACGCTGCGCGAGGCACAACGCTGGAGCGATGCGGAGCAAGCCGCCCAGACCGCTTGCGCATTGGGCCCCCACGACGCCTCCTTCCGCTCGAATCTGTCCATGTTGCAACTCATTCGTGCCGATTACGCGCACGGCTGGGCATCGCACGAGGCGCGCTGGGACGGCTCCGCGGAGTTGGGCGGCAACCGTCCGGTCATGCCGGCACCGCTCTGGCGTGGTGAACCTTTGGCCGGCAAGACGCTGCTCGTATGGGGCGAGCAAGGCATGGGCGACGTCTTGCAGTTCTGCCGGTATATCCCGATGCTAGCCGAGCGAGTGCATCGCGAAGGCGGCCGTCTGAGCTGGAACACGTTTCCGCAAATGGGCGCACTGCTCGCGCGCAGCCTGGGCAGTCACGCGGACGAGTTCTCAGCTGGCGGCGGCGTCGAATCGCTACCGGCGTTCGACTACGAGATCCCGTTGCTCAGCCTGCCGCTGATATTCGATACCCGAGGGGATACGATTCCGGCCACGGCACCCTATCTGCATGCGGACCCGGCTGCGATCCGGTCGTGGCAAGAAAGGCTGGCGGCCGAATCAAGGCTCAAGGTCGGGCTGACATGGACCGGCAGCCACGGCCATCAGCGCAATCCATTCCGCCGGGTGGGTTGGGAACGCTATGCGGCACATTTCGGCGGTATGCATGACGTGGCGTTTTATTCGTTGCAACCGGGCGCAACCGCCGACGTCGCGGCGGCGCGAGGGGCCGGCCTGTCAATGACCGATTACACCGCCGAATTCACGACCTTCGACGACACTGCGGCGTTCGTGGGCGCGCTTGATCTCGTCGTCACCGTTTGCACGTCGGTGGCGCATCTGAGCGGCGCGCTCGGCCAGCGCACCTGGGTGCTGCTCGACGTCAACCCGCACTGGGTCTGGCTGCTCGACCGTCGCGACAGCCCATGGTATCCAGACGCCACGCTGTATCGGCAGCCGCGGTTCGGTGAATGGGAGCCGGCGCTGGAATCCCTCGCGCGCGATCTGCGGGCGTTGGCGCTCCAGCACCGCGCGGCGTAAGCCGCTCCCGCTTCGTTCAAACAGCGGCTCTCGCGGCGGTCTGATCGTCGCTCACGTGCGTCGATCACACGCCGGGCGGCGCCTGAGTCGCCCGCGCAATCTCCGCGGCGAGACACTCGGGGCACAGGCAGCGTCCGGCCGGATCGAGCCTGTGCCCCGGCAACGGCGGCATTTTGCGGCACCAGCAGTCGAACGGCTGCCCATGCATGGCGCAATCGAACGCGTTGCCGCAGCGCGGGCAGCGCGCGCTGCTTTGTGAGCGGGAGACGGACGGTTTCATGACGGGCCGGATGGTCTCGCTTCAGCCTGAATCAGGAAATGATGCCACGTCTGACTGACCACCGTGAGTCGTCCGTTCGGCTAATTCACAGGGCTGCCGAAACCGCGCTACGCTTGATCGTGGGCTGGCGCCTGCGAGCTGTGATTGCGCGGTGCGCAAAGCCCGTGGCGCCCACCGCTTGCGCAGCTATCGAAAACCCTGTTGCAGCGCGCCAGTCCTGTACAATTCGCCCTGATTCAACTGTTCCGTGCCTGAGCCTGCCGCCATGTCCGAGCTTCCCGACCTTTCGCAGATCGCGCCCACCCTGAAGGCTGAAATCCTGGCCGAGGCGCTGCCCTACATTCGCCAGTATCACGGCAAGACCGTGGTCATCAAATACGGCGGCAACGCCATGACCGAAGAGCGCCTGAAGCAGGGCTTCGCGCGCGACGTGATCCTGCTGAAGCTGGTCGGTATCAATCCGGTCATCGTGCACGGCGGCGGTCCGCAAATCGACCAGGCGCTGAAGAAGATCGGCAAACAGGGCACGTTCATCCAGGGCATGCGCGTCACCGACGAAGAGACGATGGAAGTCGTCGAGTGGGTGCTCGGCGGCGAAGTGCAGCAGGACATCGTCACGCTGATCAACCACTTCGGCGGTCACGCGGTCGGCTTGACGGGCAAAGACGGCGGCCTGATCCACGCCCGCAAGATGCTGATGCCGGATCGCGACAATCCGGGCCAGTATGTCGATATCGGCCAGGTGGGCGAAGTCGAGGCGATCAACCCGGCGGTCGTGAAAGCGCTGCAGGACGACGCGTTCATCCCCGTCATCTCGCCGATCGGTTTCGGCGAAGACGGTCTGTCTTACAACATCAACGCGGACCTGGTCGCGGGCAAGCTGGCGGTGGTGCTGAACGCCGAAAAGCTGGTCATGATGACCAACATCCCCGGTGTGATGGATAAAGAAGGCAATCTGCTCACCGATCTGTCGGCGCGCGAAATCGACGGCCTGTTCGCGGACGGCACGATCTCCGGCGGCATGCTGCCGAAAATCTCGTCGGCGCTGGACGCGGCCAAGAGCGGTGTGCGTTCGGTGCACATCATCGACGGCCGCATCGAGCACTCGGTACTGCTGGAAATTCTCACCGAACAGCCGTTCGGCACGATGATCCGTTCGCATTGATTCCTGCCTCGAATCCGGCGCACACGGCACATCAGCATGACGTGTCATGTGCGCCGTGCAGTTGCGCTGCCCGGTCGTTCGTCGGCGCGCATAGTGTCTACGGCGGCCGGCAACGTGCCGCCTCGGCGCACCGCCCCGCTCTCCCTTCTTTTTTCGCCGCCCGCACCGTGAACCGCTCGCGTTCGCCGCGTGAAGCGACTGTTCGCGCCTGACCGGCGCTCTCCATCATGCGCACTCCCACTTCCCGACGCCGTCGTCCGCATATCGCAGGTGGCCGTCCGGTCTGGCTGTTCGATCTCGACAACACGCTGCACCACGCGTCGCACGCGATCTTTCCTGCAATCAATCACGGGATGACGCAGTACATCATCGACGCCTTGCAAGTGGACATCGACGAAGCGAACCGTCTGCGCACCGGCTACACGCAGCGCTATGGCGCGGCGCTGCTCGGCCTCACGCGCCACCATCCGCTCGATGCGAACGACTTCCTGAAGGTCGTGCACACGTTCCCCGATCTCGGCTCGATGATCCGCCACGAACGCGGCGTCGCGCGCCTCGTGGCTGCGCTGCCGGGCCGCAAGATCGTGCTGACCAATGCGCCCGAAGCCTATGCGCGCGCAGTGCTCGCCGAACTGCGCATCGAGCGTCTGTTCGAACAGGTGATCGCCATCGAACACATGCGCGATCGCCGCCTCTGGCGCGCCAAACCCGATCACGCAATGCTGCGCAAAGCCATGCGCGACGCCCATGTTTCGCTCAAGGACGTGATCCTTGTCGAAGACACGCGCTCGCATCTGAAGAACTACCGGCGCCTCGGCATCCGCACGGTGTGGATCACCGGCCACCTGCCGCGCAAGCCGCACGCGGACGGCGTGCCGAAGCGCCTGCCGGGCACCGGCCGGCCGCACTATGTCGACCGGAGCATTCGTTCGTTAAAATCGCTACGACTGGGCACCCGCTCGGTTCGATTGAAGGGACAGCAGACGGGACGACAGCCATGCAGCCGATCGACAAGCCTGACGAAGTCTTAGCCGAACACGAACCGACCACCACGCTCGCCGCCCCGCGCGCGCAACGCCTGAAGCCGGGCGAGCGCCGCGTGCATATCCTCCAGACGCTCGCCGCGATGCTGGAGGCACCGAAGAGCGAAAAGATCACCACCGCGGCGCTGGCCGCCCGGTTAGGCGTATCGGAAGCCGCGCTGTACCGGCATTTCGCCAGCAAGGCGCAAATGTTCGAAGGGCTCATCGAGTTCATCGAGCAAACCATCTTCGGGTTGATCAACCAGATCGCCGACAAGGAAAGCAACGGTGTGCTGCAGGCCCGCGCGATCGCGTTGATGCTGCTCAACTTTCCCGCGAAGAACCCCGGCATGACGCGCGTGCTGACCTGCGAGGCGCTGGTCGGCGAGCATGAGCGGCTGACCGAGCGCGTCAATCAGATGCTGGAGCGCGTCGAAGCGTCGCTAAAACAATGTCTGCGCCTCGCGCAAATGGAGGCGAACGCCAGCGCGAGTCCGACTGACGACGCCAGCGCGCAGCACGACACCGTCCCGCTGCCCGCCGGCTACGATCCGGCTATTCGCGCGAGTCTGCTGCTGAGCTACATCATCGGCCGCTGGCACCGCTATGTGCGCAGCGGCTTCGCGCGACCGCCCGCCGAACACGCCGACGCGCAACTGCTGCTGATTCTTCAGTAGTCCGCGCCGCATGCACCGCGCCGTGACTGCGCCCGCGACGTTGCCGCACGAAAATTTCCGCTATACTTTGCGCCTGACTGCGGCACCCCAATGCATCTGGAGCCGCTATCCGCAGCACCCTGAACACCTGCATCAATAACCTTGTACGCGCCGATTTGCTGACTCGATTGCGGGCGCGCGAACTGCCGGGAATGTTTCCCGCGGTTCACTATAAATGCGGCTAAAGAGGTCGTCAGCCGCGCACACAGTCATTCTCCTCCGTGCTTCGCCGACGCCATCTAGCCGCCCTGTTTTGTTAAATGGCGGAATGAATGGAATCGATCGGTATCGTCGCTCCCCAAAAAATGCATTTCACCGAGCCGCTGCAGTTGCAGAACGGCAGCTCGCTCGCCGGTTACGACCTGATGGTCGAGACCTACGGCACGCTCAACGCCGCGCGTAGCAATGCGGTGCTGGTGTGCCACGCGCTCAACGCGTCGCACCACGTGGCGGGCATCTATGCCGACAACCCCAACGACATCGGCTGGTGGGACAACATGGTCGGCCCGGGCAAACCGCTCGACACCGACAAATTCTTCGTGATCGGCGTGAACAATCTGGGCTCGTGCTTCGGCTCGACCGGGCCGATGAGTATCGATCGGTCTACCGGCAATCCGTACGGCGCGGCGTTTCCCGTCGTGACGGTGGAAGACTGGGTCAACGCCCAGGCGCGCGTCGCGGACCAATTCGGCATCACGCGTTTCGCCGCGGTGATGGGCGGCAGCCTCGGCGGCATGCAGGCGCTCGCGTGGAGCATGATGTATCCGGAACGCGTCGCGCACTGCATCGTGGTCGCGTCCACACCCAAGCTGTCGGCACAGAACATCGCGTTCAACGAGGTCGCGCGCTCGGCGATCCTCTCGGACCCGGACTTTCACGGCGGCAACTACTATGCACACAACGTGAAGCCGAAGCGCGGCCTGCGCGTCGCGCGCATGATCGGCCACATCACGTATCTGTCGGACGACGACATGGCCGAGAAATTCGGCCGCTCGCTGCGGCGCGCGGAAGGCGCGCTGGACGCGTACAACTTCAACTTCGACGTCGAATTCGAGGTGGAGTCGTACCTGCGCTACCAGGGCGACAAGTTCGCCGACTATTTCGATGCGAACACGTACCTGCTGATCACCCGGGCACTCGACTACTTCGATCCGGCCAAGGCGTTCGACGGCGATCTGACGGCGGCGGTCGCGCACACCACGGCGAAATATCTGATCGCCAGCTTCACGACCGACTGGCGTTTCGCGCCCGCCCGCTCGCGCGAACTCGTGAAGGCGCTGCTCGATCACAAGCGCACGGTCACTTACGCGGAAATCGACGCACCGCACGGCCACGACGCCTTCCTGCTCGACGACGCGCGCTATCACAACCTGATGCGCGCCTACTACGAACGTATTGCGAACGAGGTGAACGCATGAACCAGCGAGCACTGGACTATCTGGCGCTGCGCCCGGACTTCCGCGCGATCGCCCGCTGGGTCGAACCGCGCGCCACCGTGCTGGATCTGGGTTGCGGCGACGGCTCGCTGCTCTCGCTCCTGACCGAAGAACTGGACGTGCTGGGCTACGGCATCGAGATCAACGACGCGGGCGTGCTGGCGTCGACGCAGAACGGCGTCAACGTGATCCAGCAGAATCTGGAAGACGGCCTGCGCCTGTTCGAAGACGGCAGCTTCGATTTCGCGATTCTGTCGCAGACGCTGCAAACCATTCACCAGACGGCCGCGATCCTGCGCGAGACCGTGCGGGTCGGCAAGGAATGCATTGTGTCGTTCCCGAACTTCGGCTACTGGGCACATCGACTCTCGGTGCTCCGGGGCCGCATGCCGGTGTCGAAGTCGCTGCCTTATCAGTGGCACAACACGCCGAACGTGCGGGTGCTGACCATCAAGGATTTCGAGGCGCTCGCGCCGGAAGTCGGCATCGAAATTCTCGACCGCGTGGTGCTCCACGAGGGTCAGGTGGTGCGGTGGGGGGTGAACTGGCGTGGTAGTCTTGCGGTCTATCGCGTCAAGAAAAGCTAACGCAAGTTATCCACATGTCGAACCCGCCGCACGAGGCGCCTGCACTTACCGCTCACGAAGAACATCCCGGCTGGCGCGCGTTCCTGAATACGCGCATGCTGATCTGCGTCTTTCTCGGCTTTACGTCGGGATTGCCGCTGTTCACGCTCGTCTATCTGGTGCAGGCGTGGCTACGCTCCGAAGGCGTCAATCTGAAGGAAATCGGCCTGTTCGCGCTGATCCAGTTCCCGTACACCTGGAAATTCATCTGGGCGCCGCTGATGGACCGCTACGTGCCGCGTTTCCCCGGCTGGCGTCCGGGCAGACGGCGCGGCTGGATGCTGGTCACGCAGATTCTGGTGGCCGGCGCCATCGGCACGTTAGGGTTCGTGTCGCCCAAAGAGTCGATCTGGACCGTGGCGGCTCTGACGGCGCTGGTCGCGTTTTTTGGAGCCAGTCAGGACATCGTGATCGACGCCTACCGGCGTGAATTGCTGAGCGACACGCAGCAGGGGCTCGGCAACGCGGTGCACGTGAACGCTTACAAGATCGCGGCGCTGGTGCCCGGTTCGCTCGCATTGATCCTGTCCGACCATTTGCCGTGGAGCACCGTTTTCATCGTGACGGCCGCGTTCATGCTGCCCGGCATGGTCATGACGCTGGTGGTGCGCGAGCCCGCGGTACACGGTACGCCGCCCAGGAACCTGCGCGAAGCGATCGTGCAGCCGTTCAAGGAATTCATTCAGCGCGACGGCTGGCGTGGCGCACTGTTCGTGCTCGGTTTCATCTTTCTGTACAAGCTCGGCGACACGATGGCGACCACGCTGTCCACGTCGTTCTTTCTCGACATCGGCTTTTCGCGCACGCAGATCGGCGTGATCGCGAAGACCACCGCATTCGGCGCGAGTCTGGCGGGCGGGATCGTCGGCGGAATCTGGCTGATGAAAATCGGCATTGGCCGGGGCTTGTGGATCTTCGGCATCCTGCAAATGGTGTCGACGCTCGGCTTCGCGTGGCTTGCTCATCTCGGACCGGCTTCGCCCGGTCTCGCGGCGATCTACGACATCGCCGTCTGGCTGAGCCAAGGCACGACGAAGCTGCTGGCGCTGGTGGGCATCGACTGGGCCGTGCAGCTCGAGCCGCGTTCGGTTGCGCTGGCGCTCGTGTACGGCTTCGAAACCTTCGCCACCGGTTTGACGATGGCGGCTTTCACCGCCTATATCGCCAGCACCACCGATCCGCGCTACACGGCCACCCAGTTCGCGCTCTTCACGAGCCTCGCTTCGGTGCCGCGCACGCTGGCTTCAGCGGCGAGCGGCTACGTGGTCGCGCAGATCGGCTGGTTCGACTACTTCATCGTCTGCACCGCGCTGGCGGTGCCCGGCATGGTGCTTCTGCTGCGCATCGCGCCGTGGAGGACGCAGTCGTGAAGGCGCGTCTCCCGAAGGGCGTGTTGCGCTCGGCTCCGTCCCGGCGTCCCGCGCGCAAGGTCAGGCGCGTGGCGCTGCGGGCGGTGTGGGCGCTCGGTGGTGTGAGCCTGACGTTGGCCGCGCCGTTGAACGCACACGCGACAGCCATGCCGGCGGCCGCGACCAGCGCCCCCGCAGCGACGCCGGCGCCGGCCACATCGGCGGCACCAACGGCCAGACCCGCAGCCGGCGCGGCAAGCCCGGAAAGCGCGACATCGGCGGCGCAAGGTGCGAGCAGCGCCGGTAGTGCTCCCGCAGCGGCCACGCCGCCGTCGTCGGCCCCATCGACGACGCCGCCGACTCCAGTCACGGCAAGGACGCCCGCTGCGACGTCGGCGCCGTCCGCGGCCGCCAAAGCGCCCGCCGCCCCGTCGATGCCCGTCGCATCCGCACCGTACAGCCCGACGAACACGCAGTTGCGCTATGGCGGCTATCTGGTGTTCCGCAACCTGATCCCATCGCCGATGCTCGAGGCGCAAGCCGCCGAAGAGTTCAACCAGATCGCGTACGGCGCCGAGCACGCCAATCGCCTGTACGGCGACACCGATGCGCATGTCACGCGCGTGCGCTCGATCGTCGACAAGCTGATCCCGTACTCGTTGAAATGGAACGAGCGGGCCAAAAACTGGAAGTGGGATGTGGCGGTGGTGCGCTCGCCCGATATCCGCATGTACTGTCTGCCGGGCGGCAAGATCGTCGTGTATGGCGGCCTGCTCGACCGCGCGCGTCTGAACGACAACGAACTCGGTATGCTGATTGGGCACGAGATTGCGCACGCGCTGCGCGAACATGCACGCGAGCGGCTCGGCCAGTTGCAGGCGAGCCAGCTCGACTCGTCCGGCACGATCCCGCAGCTATTCGGGCTCGCCGATCTCGGCGCGGCGCCGCTCGGCATCGGCTCGCGCCTGCTGGAAATGAAGTACGAGAATACCGACGAGACCGAAGCCGACGTGATCGGCAGCGATATCGCGTCGCGCGCCGGCTTCGATCCGCGCGCGGCAGTCACACTCTGGGACAAGCTCGCGCAGGCCACGCGCGGCAACCGCGATCAGGGCTTCATCTACGTGCATCCCTACACGTCGGCGCGCCGCCAGGACATCATCAAGCGCTTGCCCGACATGTTGCCGCTGTACGCGAAAGCAATCGGCAAAACGGTGGATGCGCTGCCGGACTACGGCGGCATGGGCCGTCCGCGCAGCAAACCGTCTCGCAACTGAGTCGCGCGGGCCGCGCGCGCTCCCGGCCGTTGCCTGACATATGGCGTCCCCCTCGGGGCTGACTTCAACTGCGTCTGCTGCCGGGACGCGGACTCCGCTTACTTCTTGAGCTTGTGGTCGTAATCGACCGTCAGCGGCGCATGGTCGCTGAACTTGATATCGCGGAACACGTCGGTACGTTTCGCCTTGCTAGCGATATCCGGCGTCGCGATCTGATAGTCGATCCGCCACCCGACGTTCTTCGCATACGCCTGGCCGCGATTGCTCCACCACGTGTACTGTTCCGGCCGCTGGTCGAGCGTGCGGAACACGTCGACGTAACCCACTTCATCGAACAGTTTGGTGAGCCATGCGCGCTCTTCCGGCAGGCAGCCCGAATTCTTCTGGTTGCTCTTCCAGTTCTTGATGTCGATTTCCTTGTGGACGATGTTGACGTCGCCGCACACGATCACTTCGCGCTCCTGAGCCAGTTCCGCGAGATGCGGCATGAACTCGTCCATGAAACGGTATTTGGCCTGCTGGCGCTCGTCGCCGCTCGAACCCGACGGCACGTACACCGAAATCACCGACAGCTTGCCGAAACGCAGTTCGACGTAGCGCCCTTCCGGGTCGAATTCCTCGCTGCCGAAGCCGATCACCACTTCGTCCGGTTCGTGACGTGTGTACACGCCCGCGCCGCTATAGCCTTTCTTCACGGCGTGCTGAAAATAGCCGGTGAAATTGTGCGGCGCCATGAATTCCGGCGTCATGTCGTCTTGCGAGCATTTGATTTCCTGCACGCACAGCACGTCGGCCTTCTGTTCTCCGAACCAGTCGAAAAAGCCCTTCTTCGCCGCTGAGCGGATGCCGTTCAGGTTGGCGGTAATCACACGCAACATGTCGTTCCTTGTTTGGTCGATTCGTTTCTGGAGCAAAGGGGCAAGGTCACGCGATCTTGATGCCCTTCAGCGATTCTTTGGCAGGCGGATATTCGAGCTTCAGCGCCTCGAACGTGCGCAACAGCAACTCCGCCACCATCACATTGCGATGCGTCTTCGAGTTGGCTGGAATCACGTACCACGGCGCGTATTCGGTCGATGTCGCGGCCAGCGTCTCGCCATACGCCACCTGATACTTGTCCCACTGTTTGCGCGCGTCGAGATCGGCGACGTCGAATTTCCAATGCTTGGTCGAATCGTCGATGCGCGCCTGCAAACGCACCCGCTGCTCGTCTTTCGAAATGTGCAGCATGCACTTGATGATGGTCGTACCGCTATAGGCCAGCAACTCTTCGAACTGGCGGATATGATGGCAGCGCTGCTCGAAGGCTTGTGCGTCCAGGTTGCCGAGCACGGTGGGCACCAGCAGATCTTCGTAGTGACTGCGGTTGAAGATCGTCAGTTCGCCCGCGGCGGGCGCTTGCGAATGCACGCGCCAGAGAAAGTCGTGCGCAATTTCGACGGGCGTCGGCGCCTTGAACGGCACGATGCGCAAACCGAGCGGATCGACGTCGTGAAACACCGCGCGGATCGTGCCATCCTTGCCGCTCGTGTCCATGCCCTGCAGCACCAGCAGGACACGGCGCTGCTGCTGCGCATGCAGACGCTCCTGCTGAATGTCGAGCTTCGCGCCGATTTCCGATAACCGGGCTTTGTCGGCGTCTTTCGAACCGGCCGAAAATGGTTTTGCAGCCGGATCGAAACCGTCGAGCGAGAATTTGTTTTTCTTCTTGCCGTCGCCGAAATACGGCACGCGGAAGTCGTCGAGTTCGGGTTGCCTGGCCATCCACACACTCCGTGATCTGCGTTTAAACGGGCCCGCAAACGAAACGGGCCGCTGCCCCACTTTCGTTTCCGGCAACAGCCCGCGGTGGCCAAAGCGCGAACGCTTCGGCCGTGCTTTCCAACTCTGCTTCAACTCAGGACAGCTTCTTCTTGAGCAGGTCGTTGACCTGCGCGGGATTGGCCTTGCCCTTGGTCGCCTTCATGGCCTGACCGATCAGCGCGTTGAACGCCTTTTCCTTGCCGGCGCGGAATTCCTCGACCGACTTCTGATTCGCGGCGAGCACTTCGTCGATGATCGCTTCCAGCGCGCCGGTATCCGAAATCTGCTTCAAACCCTTCGCTTCGATGATGCGATCGGCGGCGGCTTCGTCCGTGGCTTTCTCTTCCCAGATCGAGAGGAAAATTTCCTTGGCGATCTTGTTGGAGATCGTGCCGTCCGCGATACGCTGCAGCAACAGCGCGAGTTGCGCGGACGATACCGGGCTTGCAGCGATATCGAGACCTTCACGATTCAGTTGCGACGACACTTCGCCCATCAGCCAGTTCGCCGCGGCCTTGGCGTTGGCCGGGCCGAGCTTGCTCACCACCGCTTCGTAGTACGCCGCCATTGCCTTGCTCGATGTCAGCACGTTGGCGTCGTACGGCGTCAAACCGTATTGCGTGACGAAGCGCTGTTGAATCGCTTCCGGCAGTTCCGGCATTTCGCTTTTGACGCGCTCGACCCACGCCGCGTCGATCACGAGCGGCATCAGATCGGGATCGGGGAAATAGCGGTAGTCGTGCGCGTCTTCCTTGCTGCGCATGGAACGCGTTTCGCGCTTGTCCGGATCGTACAGACGCGTTTCCTGCACCACCGTGCCGCCGTCTTCGATCAGTTCGACCTGACGGCGCACTTCGTACTGGATCGCTTCTTCGAGGAAGCGGAACGAGTTCAGGTTCTTGATCTCGGCGCGCGTGCCGAATTCCGCCTGACCGACTGGACGCACCGATACGTTGGCGTCGCAACGGAACGAACCTTCCTGCATGTTGCCGTCGCAGATGCCGAGCCACGTGACGAGCGTATGCAGCGTCTTCGCGTACGCAACCGCTTCCGCCGCGCTGCGCATTTCCGGCTCGGTGACGATTTCGAGCAGCGGCGTGCCGGCGCGATTCAGGTCGATGCCGGTCATGCCCGCGAAGTCTTCGTGCAGCGACTTGCCCGCGTCTTCTTCGAGGTGGGCGCGCGTGAGGTTGACGACCTTCTCGTACGCCGGACTGCCCGCCTTTTCATTGGCCGGCACCTGAATCGTCACCTGACCGCCCTGCACGACGGGAATTTCGTACTGGCTGATCTGGTAGCCCTTCGGCAGATCGGGGTAGAAATAATTCTTGCGCGCGAAAATACTGCGCGACGCCACCGTCGCGCCAATCGCGAGGCCGAACTGGATCGCGCGCTCCACGGCACCGCGGTTCATTACCGGCAACGTGCCCGGCAAGGCCAGATCGACAGGACACGCTTGCGTGTTCGGCGCGGCACCGAATTGCGTCGAGGCGCCCGAAAAAATCTTCGAGTGGGTCGACAGTTGCGCGTGGGTCTCCAGACCGATCACGACTTCCCATTGCTTGGTCATGGTGCTCACACTCCTGCCGGTGCTTTGCGGTGCCAGTCGGTCGCGCGCTGGAACGCGTCGGCCACCTGCAGCATCCGGGCTTCATTGAAATAGTTGCCGATGATCTGCAAACCTACCGGACGCTGCGCATTCGCGCCCGCGCCGAAGCCGCACGGCACGCTCATGCCCGGCAAACCGGCGAGGCTCACCGACAGCGTGTAGATGTCGGCCAGATACATCTGCACCGGATCGTCGCCCTTTGCGCCCAGATCCCACGCTACCGTTGGCGCGACCGGGCCCATGATCACGTCGCACTGTTTGAACGCTTCCTGAAAGTCCTGCGCGATGATGCGGCGGATCTTCTGCGCCTGCAGGTAGTACGCGTCGTAATAGCCGTGCGACAGCACGTAGGCGCCCACCAGAATGCGGCGCTTCACTTCCGGGCCGAAACCTTCGGCGCGCGACTTCTTGTACATGTCGAGCAGATCGCGATACTCCGCCGCGCGATGGCCGAAGCGCACGCCGTCGAAACGCGACAGGTTCGACGAAGCCTCCGCCGGCGCGATCACGTAGTAGACCGGGATCGACAACTCGGTTTTCGGCAGCGAAACGTCGACCAGCGTGGCGCCGAGCACCTCGTATTGCTTGAGCGCGGCGTCGATGGAGGCGCGCACGTCGTCGGCGAGACCGGCGCCGAAATACTCTTTCGGCAGGCCAATGCGCAGGCCGGCGAGCGGTTTGCCGGCGCCGTCTTCTTTCCACGGCTGGCCGAGGTAGCGCGTGTAGTCCTCGTCGTCACGCACGAGGCTGGTCGAATCGCGCTCGTCGAAACCGGCCATTGCTTCGAGCAGCATGGCGCAATCCGCGGCGCTTCGCGCCATCGGGCCGCCCTGATCCAGCGACGAGGCGAACGCGATCATGCCGTAACGCGACACGCGGCCGTACGTCGGCTTGATGCCGGTGATGCCGGAAAACGACGCCGGCTGACGGATCGAGCCGCCGGTATCCGTGCCGGTTGCAGCGGGCGCGAGGCGCGCGGCCACGGCCGCCGCCGAACCGCCCGACGAGCCGCCCGGCACTGCCTTGACGTCCCACGGATTCTGCACGGGACCAAAGTACGAATTCTCGTTGGACGAACCCATCGCGAACTCGTCCATATTGGTCTTGCCCACGCACACCATGCCGGCGTTCTGCAGACGCGCGACCACGGTCGCGTCGAACGGGCTCTCGTAGTTCGACAGCATTTTCGAGCCGGCCGTGGAGCGCCAGCCCTTGGTGACGAACACGTCTTTGTGCGCGATCGGCAGGCCGACCAGGGGGCCGGCGTGGCCGGTATGGAGCAGCGCGTCCGCGGCTCTTGCCTGCGCGAGCGTCAGATCGGGGTCGACCTGGATGAATGCGTTCAGGCTGTTGGCCGCTTCGATCCGCTTCAGATAGAGCTGCGCCAGTTCGACTGCGGAGCATTCCTTGGCCGTCAATGCGGCGCGCAGTTCGGTCAAACTTTTTTCATGCATTGCGTTTTATCCTGAAGAGCGCGGCAGCGCAGTCACGCTGCCGTGGAGGCATTCGGCTGCCCGCCGGCAAGCCGAGCCGAGAAAGCCGGAGACGACGGTCACGCGAGCGCCGGGGCCACGAGTCGATATGCCGCACGGCGGCACGTCGAAGGAAAGCTGCCCCGCACTCCGCGCCGGGCCCGATGCGCGGGGTTTTACTCGATCACCTTCGGCACCAGGTACAGACCGTCCTGCACGGCCGGCGCCGGGCGCTGGAAAGCTTCGCGTTCGACCGTTTCGGTCACCGTGTCGTCGCGCAGACGCAGCGCGACGTCTTCGATCTGCTCGATCGGGTGGGCAAGCGGGGCGATGCCGGTGGTATCGACCGCCTGCATCTGCTCGACGAGGCCGAAAAAATCGTTGAGCTGGACAAGCGTGTGCTCAGCTTCGGCATCGGCCAGTTCGAGCCGCGCAAGATGCGCGATGCGTTTTACATCGGTCAGGGTCAGAGCCATGCAGTCACCGGAAAATGTGGTGGACCGCCGCAGCATGCAAAAAACAACGCTGCGACAGCGGGTTACGACGCTGGAGGAGGCCCTCGAAAAAGGGGCCAGCGGCGGCAAAAAGTGCCGTCCGTTTCCTTCAAATCATGCAAAATTATAAGGTATCATTACGCGTTCGACCCAAACCCGGACCGACTTACCAAGGCCTTTCTGAACTATTCCCAAAGATCGTTCGGATTTTTCTGGCCTGGCTTTGCACCGGCCTCCGGTAGACTCCCTCGCAGCTTCAAGTTCCTGTGGCGCCGCTTCCGCCCGGTTGAAGCTGTTATTTTTTCCGCTGCCGCCCTGCGCATACGTTGCGAGGCCCGGCCCCAAGCGAGACAGGATTTTGAATGTTCGGTTTTTTGCGCAGCTACTTCTCCAACGATCTGGCCATTGACCTCGGCACGGCCAACACGCTCATCTACATGCGTGGCAAGGGCATCGTTCTTGATGAACCGTCGGTGGTCTCGATCCGCCAGGAAGGCGGTCCCAACGGCAAGAAAACCATCCAGGCAGTCGGCAAGGAAGCCAAGCAGATGCTCGGCAAGGTGCCGGGCAACATCGAGGCGATCCGCCCCATGAAAGACGGCGTGATCGCCGACTTCACCGTCACCGAGCAAATGATCAAGCAGTTCATCAAAACTGCTCACGAATCGCGCATGTTCTCGCCGTCGCCGCGCATCATCATTTGCGTGCCGTGCGGTTCGACCCAGGTCGAACGCCGCGCGATCAAGGAAGCCGCGCACGGCGCGGGTGCTTCGCAGGTCTACCTCATTGAAGAACCAATGGCGGCCGCCATCGGCGCCGGTCTGCCGGTGTCGGAAGCAACCGGCTCGATGGTCGTCGACATTGGCGGCGGCACGACCGAAGTCGGCGTGATCTCGCTCGGCGGCATTGTGTACAAGGGCTCCGTGCGCGTGGGCGGCGACAAGTTCGACGAAGCCATCGTCAACTACATCCGCCGCAACTACGGAATGCTGATCGGCGAGCAAACGGCCGAAGCCATCAAGAAGGAAATCGGCTCCGCTTTCCCGGGTTCCGAAGTCAAGGAAATGGAAGTGAAGGGCCGTAATCTGTCGGAAGGCATTCCGCGCAGCTTCACCATCTCCAGCAACGAAATTCTCGAAGCCCTCACCGATCCGCTAAACCAGATCGTGTCGTCGGTGAAGATCGCGCTCGAACAGACGCCGCCGGAACTCGGCGCGGATATCGCCGAGCGCGGCATGATGCTCACGGGCGGTGGCGCGCTGCTGCGCGATCTGGACCGCCTGCTCGCCGAAGAAACCGGCCTGCCGGTGCTCGTCGCCGAAGACCCGCTGACCTGCGTTGTACGCGGCTCGGGCATGGCGCTCGAACGCATGGACAAGCTGGGCAGCATCTTCTCGTACGAGTAAGCGAGCCCGTCTCCATGTCAGTAGCGCGGATCTGGCAAACGGCCCCTTGCGGGCCGGTTTGCCGTTGGCTGGGCCTGCCAGCCTCCGCGCGCTGAACGCGCGTTCCTCGCGCGCCGCCGTCTCACCCAACCGCTCACGCCCCCGGCGCCGACCATGGAATACAGTCCGCCGCCCCTGTTCAAGCAAGGACCGTCCGCTCTCGCACGACTCGTGTTTTTCGTCGTGCTGGCGCTTGCCCTGCTGATCTCCGACGCTCGCTTCAAAACGCTCGAAATCGTGCGTGGCGTGCTCGGCGCGGGTCTTTATCCGTTGCAACGCGCGGCACTCGTGCCTCGCGACATGTTCGTGGGCGCCGCCGACCTGGCCGTGACCAGCGCCACGCTGCGCAGCGAAAACGACAGACTGCGCAGCAAAGATCTGCAACTCTCGCAGCAAGCCAATACGGCCGCCGAACTGGCCGCCGAAAACGCGCATTTGCGGGCGCTGCTGCAACTGTCCCAGCGGTCCACCACGCAATCGCTGCCCGCCGAGATCCAGTACGACACGCGCGATCCTTTCACGCAGAAAGTGGTGATCGGCCGCGGTGCGCAGCAAGGCATCCAGAACGGTTCGCCGGTCGTCAACGAAGACGGCGTGATCGGCCAGGTGACACGCGTCTTCCCGCTGCAAGCCGAAGTTACGCTGCTCACGGACAAGGATCAGGCAGTGCCCGTGCAGATCGTGCGCACCGGCTTGCGCAGCGTGATTTACGGCACACCGAAGGGCGACACACTCGATCTGCGCTTCGTGCCGATCAGCGCCGACATTCAAACCGGCGACGAACTCGTCACGAGCGGACTCGACGGCGTGTATCCGCCGGGCCTGCCGGTCGCTAAGGTGGTACGGGTCGACAAACAGGCCGATACCGCGTTCGCGCGCGTGATCTGCCTGCCCGTCGCGCCGGTGCGCGGCGCGCGTCAGTTGCTCGTGCTGCATTACGTGAACAATGTGCCTCCGCGTCCCGCCGAAGAGCCCGACGCAGCCACAGCCGCAAAGGACGCGAAAGCGAAGAAGGGCGGCAAGCCGGCGGACGGCAAAGCCGCAGCGGACAAAGCTCCGGCAAAAGCGGGCGAAAAACCCGCAGCCGAGAAGTCCGCGGCGGCCAGGCCCGCTGAAAAAGCCCCTGCCAAACCGGCAGTTGCGGAGAAGAAGTCCGCCGCCGAAAAGAAACCGGCTACTGAGAAGAACGCGAAGCCGCAAGCCACGCCGGGGGCGCAGCCATGAACCGTCCGCAATACATTCTGCAGCCGGTCAATCCGTACTTCATCTCGTTCAGCCTCGCCGCGGCGTTCCTGCTGAACCTGATGCCGTGGGGGCGCCTTGTCGGCGTGCCGGACTTCGTAGCGCTCGTGCTGCTGTTCTGGAACGTGCACCAACCGCGCAAAGTCGGCATGGGCATCGCTTTTTCACTGGGTTTGCTGATGGACGTGCACAACGCCAGCCTGCTCGGCGAACACGCACTGGCGTATACGTTGTTGTCGTACGGCGCGATTACGATCCACCGCCGCGTGCTGTGGATGTCGCTCGGCGTGCAGACCTTCGCGGTCATGCCGCTGCTGGTCGTCGCGCAACTGGTGCCGTTCGTGATCCGTCTGCTGACGGGCGCGGCGTTTCCAGGCTGGGGTTATCTGATCGACGGTTTCGTCGAAGCCGCGCTGTGGCCGGTTGCCAGCATGCTGCTGCTGATGCCGCAGCGCCGCCCGGCCGATCCGGACGATACCCGGCCAATTTGATCACGCATCGGGCCCGCCGGCCGTTCTGATGAAACTCACGTCGCCGGCCCGCTCGACGCGCATCGCAGTTCATGCCTTCCGGTTCTGGCCGGAAAAGGCGCACACTCATCATGGCCGTTATCCGGCCTTTTGCAGAATCGCATGACCGAATTCAAGGACACCCAGCAACAGCTCTCGAAGTTCCGCCTGCGCGTCGCGGCGGCGGGGCTGTTCGTGTTCGTCTGCTTCGGGCTGATCGGCTTCCGGTTCCTGTTCCTGCAGGTCTGGCACTACAGCAAATACTCGCTGCAGGCCGATGAAAACCGCATTTCCGTCGCGCCGATCGTGCCGAACCGCGGCATCATCACCGATCGCAACGGCGTCGTGCTGGCCAAGAACTACTCGGCCTACACGCTCGAAATTACGCCCTCGAAGCTGAACGACTCGCTCGAAAACGTGATCGACAACCTGGCCACGGTGGTCTCGATCGACGCACGCGACCGCCGCCGCTTCAAGAAGCTGCAGGAAGACTCGAAGAACTTCGAGAGCCTGCCCATCCGCACCCGCCTGACCGACGACGAAGTTGCGCGCTTCACCGCACAGCGCTTCCGTTTTCCCGGCGTGGAAGTGCGTGCGCGCCTGTTCCGCCAATATCCGCTCGGGCCGACGGCGGCGCACGTGATCGGCTACATCGGGCGGATTTCGCAGCGCGATCAGGACCGTATCGACGACGCCAGCGACCAGAACGACAGCGATCCGGACCACTACGATCCGCGTCTGGACGCGAACAACTACAAGGGCACCGACTACATCGGCAAGATCGGCGTCGAGCAGAGTTACGAGACCGAACTGCACGGCCAGACCGGTTTCGAGGAAGTGGAAGTGACAGCCGGCGGCCGCCCCGTGCGCACCTTGTCGCGCACCCAGGCAACGCCTGGCAACAACCTCGTGCTGTCGCTCGATATCGGACTGCAGCAGGTCGCCGAGCAGGCCTTCGCGGGACGGCGCGGCGCGCTGGTCGCCATCGAGCCCTCCACGGGCGACGTGCTTGCGTTCGTGTCCGCGCCGAGCTTCGATCCGAATTCGTTCGTCGACGGCATCGACCAGCAGACGTGGGACGATCTCAACAATTCACCCGACCACCCGCTGCTCAACCGGCCGCTGCACGGCACCTATCCGCCGGGCTCGACCTACAAGCCGTTCATGGCGCTCGCCGCGCTCACGCTGCATAAGCGCACGCCGGGCTGGGGCTTCCAGGATCCGGGCTCGTACACCTTCGGCGGCCACACGTTCCGCAACGACGTGCGTTCGGGCCAGGGCTGGGTCGACATGAACCGCGCGATCGTGGTGTCGAACGACACGTATTTCTACATGCTCGCGCACGATCTCGGCGTCAACAATATCGCCAACTTCATGAAGCCATGGGGTTTCGGCCAGATCACCGGCATCGATATTTCGGGCGAGGCGCGCGGCATCCTGCCGTCCACCGAATGGAAGCGCAAGGCGTACCGCAAGCCCGAACAGCAACGGTGGTATGAAGGCGAAACGATCAGTCTCGGCATCGGCCAGGGCTACAACTCGTTCACCATTCTCCAGCTCGCTCATGCCACGGCCACGCTCGCGAACAACGGCGTGGTGATGAAGCCGCACCTCGTGCGAGACATCGAAAACCCGATCACGAAAGAGACCCGGCCGGTTGTGCGCGATCCGAGCGACAGGATCGCGGTGAAGCAATCGGACATCGACATCATCAAGCGCGCAATGGAAGGCGTCGTGACCAATGGCACGGCGTCGAAACTGTTCATCGGCGCGCAGTACCAGGCGGCCGGCAAGACGGGGACGGCGCAGGTCTACTCGCTGCAAGGCGCGAACTACAAGGGCCACGCGATTGCCGAACATCTGCGCGACCACGCGCTCTTCATCGCCTTCGCACCGGCCGAGCAACCGAAGATCGCGCTCGCACTGATCGTCGAAAACGGCGGCTGGGGTGCGGAAGCGGCGGGCCCGATCGCGAGGAAGGTGCTCGACTACTATCTCGTCGGCAAGAACAAACCGGGCGCTCAGGCGGCGGCCATCGAGGCAGCGGCGTCGGCGACCGAGGACGCGTCCGCGCCCGAAGTCGGCGGCGCACCGGCGCCACAGGACGCGGCGCAGCCAGTCAAGGTCGCGGCGGGCTTCACTGCCTTGCCGATTCCCGGTGCGGCTTCGGCGGCAGCGGCGGCCTCCGCTGCGGCGGCGGCCTCGGCGGCGAGCGCGGCTTCGGCCTCGGCCTCGGCTTCGGCACCTGCTGCCGCGTCGGCGCCCATGGCCGACTCCACGTCGGCTGCTGCAAAGAATCATCCGACGCCGCGTAAATCCGGCGCCCCGCATCCACCCCGTCCGGCCAGCGAGCCGGCGCCGAGCGCCGCGGCACCGTCGCGCGATGACGGTATTCAGGCCACGTCGCCACGCCAGCCGGTTTCCGGCGGCATCGACGAGTAAGGAGAAAGGCATGCAATTCGACAAGCGCGCCTGGCTCGACCGCATCAAGCGGATGTTTGCGGGCTTCGACCGTCCGCTCGCGCTGATCGTGTTTCTGCTTTTGTGCGTAGGCATCGTCACGCTGTACAGCGCGAGTCTGGACGTCCCCGGCCGCGTGGAAGACCAGCTGCGCAACATCATGCTGACGTTCGTGCTGATGTGGGCGCTCGCCAATGTTCCGCCCACTACGCTGATGCGCTTCGCGGTCCCGCTGTACACATTCGGGATCGCGTTGCTGGTGGCGGTGGCGCTATTCGGTCTCACGCGCAAGGGCGCGAAGCGCTGGATCAATGTCGGCGTGGTGATCCAGCCTTCGGAAATCCTGAAGATCGCCACGCCGCTGATGCTTGCGTGGTACTACCAGCGCCGCGAAGGCGTGATGCGCTGGTACGATTTTCTGGTCGGTCTGCTGATTCTCGCGTTACCGGTAGGCCTGATCGCCAAACAGCCCGATCTCGGTACGGCCGTGCTGGTGTTCGCAGCCGGCTTCTTCGTGATTTACTTCGCGGGCCTGAGTTTCAAGCTGATCGTGCCGGTGCTGATTGCAGGCGTGATCGCGGTCGGCTCCGTCGCCGCCTTTCAGGACAAGATCTGTCAGCCCGAAGTGCAATGGCCGTTGATGCACGACTATCAGAAACACCGCATCTGCACCCTGCTCGATCCGACCTCCGATCCGCTCGGCAAGGGCTTCCACACCATCCAGGCAGTCATCGCGATCGGCTCGGGTGGTCCGCTCGGCAAAGGCTGGCTGAAGGGCACGCAGGCGCATCTGGAGTTCATTCCCGAAAAGCACACCGACTTCATCTTCGCGGTGTTCTCCGAAGAGTTCGGACTGGCGGGCGGCATCGTACTGCTCACGCTGTACATGCTGTTGATCGCGCGCGGGCTGTATATCGCGGCCAATGGCGCGACGCTATTCGGACGTTTGCTGGCCGGCTCGCTGACAATGGCGTTCTTTACCTACGCATTCGTGAATATCGGCATGGTGAGCGGCATCTTGCCGGTGGTCGGCGTGCCGTTGCCGTTCATGAGCTACGGCGGCACGGCGCTGACCACGTTGGGGGTCGCCATCGGCCTCATCATGAGCGTCGCGCGGCAGAAGCGGTTGATGCAGAGTTAGCGCGGCGGGCCGTCGGCGAACACGAACACGGCCCGAAACAAGGCGGCGAAAGCAGAAGAGGCGCACCATCACCACGGAGTGAACTGCACCCCAAAGGTTGGATCGGTGTCCAACCTTTGGGGTGCAGTTCAGAGCGCCCCTTTCATTTACTGCGGCTTCACTTCCTTCTGGTCCCGCAACTGCGCGCTGAGTTGCTGATACTTGAGTCGCGCCGCCGGATCGCCCTGCGCCGCCGCGGCAGCGTAATAGGCGCGCGCCACGTTGAGATTCCTGTCCACGCCGTCGCCGCCGCGCTCGTAGAACGAGCCGGTCACATATTGCGCGGTCATGTCGCCGCCTTGCGCCGCCTTCTTGTACCAGACGAACGCCTGCCTGTTGTCGCGTTCGGTGCCGCGTCCGTCGAGGAACTGATTGGCCAGCGCCAACTCCGCCTGCACGTGGCCTTGCTGGGCCGCCTTCAGAAACCAGCGGTGCGCCTCCACTGGATCGCGGCCGACGAACTCGCCGTCGTCGTACATCTTGCCGTACACGTATTGCGCGTGCGACATGTTGGCGTCCGCAGCCTTGCGCAGCCATTTCTTGCCTTCATCGACATTGGCCGGGGTGCCTTCGCCGTTGAGCAGCATCATCGCGTAGTTGAACTCGGCGAGCCGGCTGCCACGCTCGGCGGCCTTGCGGAACTCGGCCAGCGCCGCGCCGAGATTGCCGGCGTTGTAGTCGGCGACCGCGGTTTGCGTCTGCGGATCGTCCGACTTCGCGACGCGGTCCTGCGCATACGCCGCCACATTCGCCATCAACGCCGCCGTAACCACCAGACGCACCGCGACGCACTGCACCATCCCCTTCATGACCTCACCTCCTGCAATGCCTGGCGAGTCGCGCGCAACATCCACATGACGTCGGCGGCCAGAGCGATAAAACGAAAACCGGCGTCGCGATGCTGCTTTGCGCTCGCGACATCCATAGCAAAAATACCGGCGGCGATGCCCGCCTTATCCGCGGCGCTGACGATGCGCGCCATCGCGGCCTGCACGTCGGCGTGCTTCGAATCGCCGAGATGACCGAGGCTCGCGGCAAGGTCCGCCGGTCCGACGAACAGGCAATCGACACCCGGCGTCGCCGCGATCTTTTCCACTTCCTGCAAGCCGCGCGCCGACTCGATCTGCACGATAGTCGCGATCTGCGCGTTGGCGGTCTGCACGTAATCGCGCCGCATGCCGTAGGCCGCGGCCCGCACCATGCCGGCAACGCCGCGCTCGCCGTCGAGCGCGCCGGCGGTCGGATATTGCGTGAGACGCACGGCGCGCGCCGCTTCGTCTGCGGACTCGATATTCGGGAACATCAGCGTACGCGCGCCAGCATCCAGCACACGCTTGACGAGCCACGCCTCGCTGGCCGGCACGCGCACCACCGGCTCGCTCGGTAGATGCGCGGCGGCGATTGCGCGCAATTGCGAGGCGACGTCGCCGCTATCGTTCGGCGCGTGCTCCATGTCGATCAGCAGCCAGTCGTAACCGGCGTGCGCGAGCGCTTCGGCCGCGGCATCGCTGCCGAGCGAGAGCCACAGGCCGAACAGCGGCTCGGTTTCCTTGAGGCGTTGCTTGAGGGGATTGGTCAGGCTGCTCATCGCCGCGCTCCTTGGCGGCGATGACATGCGCCGCAAGGCGCAATGCCGGCGTGATGGGCTAGAGAAAGACAAAGACAATGGCTCAGGCCGTGGCGGCCTGGATGCCTGCTGCGACGCAATGCGATGACCGGCATGTCTCGCTCCGTGTGGTTATCGGAGCGATCATACCGTGACAATAACGCGAGGGTTGGACGGTCCCCGAGGGGATTTCCTGCGGGAGTGCGGCGGCGCTGAGGTCTAGTCGCGGACCACGTCGGCCCAGCAGTTCGGCGTCTCGTACAGACGCAGCTTATGCAAACGGAGATTCACGCCGTAGTGGGCATCGTAGACGTTCGCGAGAATGTCGAACGCGACGGCGGCAAGGTTTTCGACGGTGGGAATACGATCGAGCACGACCGTCTTGTGCCCGACCATCGTCTCAAGGAAACCGCGCACTTGCGTGTCGCCTTCATAGACCAGAAACGCATGGTCCCACCTGTCGACCAGATGCTCGACGGCGAGCGACTTCACGTCGGCGAAGTCCATCACCATGCCGCGGTCAGGCGCGCCTTCGGTGTCGACCAGATCGCCTTGCAGCGTGATTTCGAGCACATAGCGATGACCGTGCAGATTACGGCACTGGCTGCGGTGATCGGGAATGCGGTGACCCGCGTCGAATTCGAGTTTTCGTGTAATCGTCAGCACGGCAAATCAGGGAATGTTCAGATACTTGTGGGTCTGCATCGACAGGCGCCATTGCGGATGGCGTTTGCACCAGTCGATCGCGAGCTTGGTGTTGATGTCGCGCGACGGGCCGTCCATGGGCTGGACGAGGAAATACTCGAAGTCGAGCTTCGCATACTCGGACAGGCGCTGGTTGTCCTGCGGGATCACGACCTTCAGTTCGTTGCCTTTGGTCACGACGAGCGGCGCGTCGGCCTTCGGGCTCACGCAGATCCAGTCGATCGTCTCGAGCACCGGCAGCGAGCCGTTGGTTTCGATAGCGATTTCAAAGCCGGCGGCATGCAGCGCGTCGACGAGCGGCTGGTCGATCTGCAGCATCGGCTCGCCGCCCGTGCACACCACGAAACGCTCGCCCTCGCCTTGCGGCCATTGCGACGCGATCATCCGCACCAGATCTTCAGCCGTGCGGTACTTGCCGCCGTTCTCACCATCGGTGCCGACGAAGTCCGTATCGCAGAAGCGGCATACCGCCTCCGCACGATCTTCCTCACGGCCCGACCACAGGTTGCAGCCGGCGAACCGGCAGAAGACGGCCGGACGCCCGGCATTCGCG
This sequence comes from Paraburkholderia sp. USG1, assembly GCF_031570135.1. Taxonomy (NCBI): domain Bacteria; kingdom Pseudomonadati; phylum Pseudomonadota; class Betaproteobacteria; order Burkholderiales; family Burkholderiaceae; genus Paraburkholderia; species Paraburkholderia sp. USG1. Next base: position 62,540 of record NZ_JAMWXW010000017.1, read on the forward strand.
CCCTCGCCCTGCAACGTGTAGAAGATTTCCTTGACCGCGTAAGTCATGCTGCTTTCTGCCCTGTGTTCCTGAAAATTATTGCCTGAGTCGTTGCCTGAGCCATGTGCTCGAACTTCGTGCCCCGAGCCGCGCCGGTGCGGGAAACGTCAGACTGGCTCGGTGACCTTTTCACCGGCCAGATACGCTTCGTAGCCGCGCTTGCGCAGGCGGCACGCCGGGCATTCACCACAACCGAAGCCCCACGCATGCAATTCCGCGCGTTCGCCGAGGTAGCACGTATGCGTCTCGACGCGCACCAGTTCGACCAGTTCAGCGCCGCCGAGCTCGTGCGCGAGGCGCCAGGTGTCGGCCTTGTCGAGCCACATCAACGGTGTTTCGAGCAGGAAGCGCGTGTCCATGCCGAGGTTCAGCGCGACCTGCAACGCCTTCATGGTATCGTCGCGGCAATCGGGATAGCCCGAGAAATCCGTCTCGCACATGCCGCCGACCAGCACCTGCAAACCACGCCGATACGCAATCGCCGCAGCGATGGTCATGAACATCAGATTGCGGCCCGGCACGAACGTGTTCGGCAAACCGTTGGCCGTGGCTTCGATCTCGATCTCGCGCGTCATGGCCGTGTCGCTGATCGCGCCGAGTACCGACAGATCGATCATATGGTCTTCGCCGAGGCGCTCGGCCCATGCCGGAAATGCGCGCGCGACGGCGTTGCGAAACCCCTCGCGGCATTCCAGTTCGACGCGGTGCCGCTGACCGTAATCGAAGCCCAGTGTCTCGACCGTTTCATAACGTTCGAGCGCCCAGGCGAGGCACGTGGCGGAATCCTGGCCGCCGGAAAACAGCACCAGAGCGCTACGTTTAGCGTCTTTGCGGATCACCGTGAAACTCCGTGAATGAAGAGTGCCACGTCGCGCTGCGCGAGGTGCGCCATGCAAGCAACGCGGCGCGACGCGTACCGGCACTGCTGCCGGCCCAAAGCAGTATAGGCCGCGCCTTCCGCATGCGGAGTCGCTGGGCGCTTATACCGTTGATCGTCGGGCGAAGGGTTCGGTGCTGGTGGCGGCGTTGCCGCGCGGCACTCAGGCGACGCACTCACGTGCAAGTCCTTGAACTGGCGCGATTTTATCATGCGGCGCCGAATACCGCCGGGTGACCCTTGCCGCGCGGCGCGCACAAGCCGAAGCAACGGACGCCCACCATGCCTACCCCAATAGGGACGCAGAAAGGAAAAGCCCCAGGAATCTTGCGATTTCCTGGGGCTGAATCCTGGTGGCCTGGGACGGAATCGAACCATCGACACGCGGATTTTCAATCCGCTGCTCTACCAACTGAGCTACCGGGCCAACGAAGAACGAAATAATATCAAAGGGTCAGCAGTGGGGCAAGCCCCTTGTCGAAAAAATGTGTGAGCGCGGAATCTTCTGCGAAGGGAACGCCGGCTTCACTTGCGCCTGTCGGAGACCTCACTCACCCTTGTTTTTGCCGAGATCGACGCCGAGTTGCTTGAGCTTGCGGTACAAGTGTGTGCGCTCCAGCCCGGTCTTCTCCGCGACCCGCGTCATGCTGCCGTTCTCACGCGCGAGGTGATATTCGAAGTACGCGCGCTCGAACGCATCGCGCGCGTCGCGCAGCGGAATATCGAACGAGATCGAGGCCGTTTGCGCGGCCAGCGCGCCGCTGCCGAGGCCGTCGGTGGAGAGCATCGGCAATGCCGCCGCCGAAGCCACCGCCGAAGCGCTCACCGGCAACACCGGCTTGGCGGCCGCGCCGCCCGGCGCACCCGCCGCGTTGCCGCGCGCGAGGCCCTGCTCGACGGCCTTCAGCAACTTCTGCAAGGCAATCGGTTTCTCGAGAAAATTGAGCGCACCGATCTTGGTTGCTTCAACCGCTGTATCGATCGTCGCGTGACCGGACATCATGATCACCGGCATGGTGAGTTGCCCTTGCGCCGCCCACTCCTTGAGCAAGGTCACACCGTCGGTGTCGGGCATCCAGATGTCGAGCAGCACCAGGTCGGGCGCCTGGCGCAAACGGAACTCGCGCGCTTCCTGCGCGTTTTCCGCGGCCTCCACGACATGCCCTTCGTCGCTCAGGATCTCCGAGAGCAATTCCCGGATGCCCATTTCATCATCTACCACCAGGATGGTTGCCATTTACGCTGCCTTTGTCTGCACTGTTGCTTTTGTCTTTCCCTGCGACGCACCGCCGTGCGCCGGACGCGGCCCTGTTCCGGGCGTCGCGGCATCGTCTGCCAGTTGAAGGAAGAGGATCGAAATCTGCGCACCCTCGATGACATCGCCCGCTTTCATACGATTGCGGATGTCAATGCGTGCGCCGTGTTCGTCGACGATCTTCTTGACCATCGCAAGACCCAGGCCCGTACCTTTGGCCTTGGTCGTTACGTAAGGTTCGAATGCACGTGTGAGGATACGCGCGGGGAAGCCCGGTCCGTTGTCCGACACGGTCAGACGCACCGCGACACGCACTTTGCCTTCCGCGTCGGGGTCTCCGTATTCTACTGTCCTCGTCTCGAGCAACACACGCGGATGCTCGAGGTCCGCCACCGCATCCTGCGCGTTCTGCAACAGGTTGTGAATCACCTGACGCAATTGCGTCGCGTCGCCGCGAATGGCGGGCAACGCAGCGAGCTCGACCTGGATCGCGCCTTTGCCTTCTTCGATACCGTACAGCGTGAGCACTTCACTGACCAGATCATTCAGTTGCAGATGCGCGAGCACCGCCGGCGGCGTGCGCGCGTAGTCGCGGAAATTATCGACCATCTGCTTCATGGCGGCGACCTGGTTCACGATCGTGGTCGCGCCGCGCTTGAGCACATCGGCGTCGGACGGCGACAGCTTGTCGGCGAGCTTCATCTGCAAACGCTCGGCGGAAAGCTGGATCGGCGTGAGCGGATTCTTGATCTCGTGCGCGAGCCGTCGCGCGACTTCGCCCCATGCGATCGATCGCTGCGCGGAGATCACGTCCGAAATATCGTCGAACACGACGACGTAGCCGGACGTCTGCATGTCTTCCGCGTCGCGATCCGTTGCCGAGACGAGCCGCGCGCCGCGCACGAGCAAGGTGAGCGGCTCGGTTTCGCCCGGCACCTGCACCGAAAACTGCTGCTGCCAGTGGCCGCGATCGTCGTGACCGTCGCCGCTCGCCGCTTCGCGATCGGCAAAAGCCTTGCGGACCATGCCGCCGAATTCGCTCAACACGCCGATCTGATCCAGCGCCGAACCCATCACGGCCTGGAACGGCTGACGGAAAATCCGCTCGGCGCCGCGATTCGCGGTGGTCAGCCTGAACTGCCGGTCGAACACGAACACGCCCGCGGTCAGGTTCGCGAGAATGCTTTCCAGATACGCCTTCGAATGTTCGAGCGCAATGCGGTTGTTCTCGACGGCCGCACGCGCCTCGGACAACTGCCGCGTCATCGCGTTGAACGACTGCGTGAGAAAGCCCAGTTCGTCACGCGATTTGATTTCGCGCTTCGGCGTGTAGTCGCCTTCCGTGATTTCCTTGGTGCCTTGCGCGAGCAGAAACAACGGCCGCGCCAACTGATTGCCGAGCGCCAGCGCCAGCATCATCGCAATGAAGGTGGCGAGAAAGAGCGCAAGCGTCAGCGTGCCAATGTACATCTTGCGCAAACCCGTGCGGCCGAGCGCCTTTTCCTGATACTCGCGGTACGCGCGCTGCACCGCGTCGGCATTGCGCGCGAGCGTGGGCGACACCGGCTGCGTGAGTTGCAGGAAGCGTTCGGTGGGCTGCAGCAGCGAGGCGTTCGAGTCGGGAATGCGTTGCACCACGCGCAGACGCAGCACGCCCTTGCTGCCATGCGCGTGAGGATCGCCGTCCACTTCGCCTTCGATCGCCGCATAGCCACGGCCGCGTGCCTGGTCGATCATCAGCGGCGTGGGGAGGTCGTTCGGCACGAGCGTTGCGTAGTTGCCGGATGCCTGCGCGACCACGTGCATATCGGGCGTCGCCCCCGACATGCTGCGCGTGGGTTCGACGATCGTTGCATCCTGCACGCCGAACTGATCGCGCAGACGCAGCAGCGTGAGCGTGGTGCCCGCGGCATCCGCGCTCGCGAGCTGCTCGGACATCAAACGGCCCTTGGTCTGCAGATCGGACAGCGACGCGTCGAGCATGCCGCGCCCGAGATTCAGACCGGACGTGAGCGCGGTTTCGACGTTCACATCGAACCACGACTCGATACTGCGCGACACGAACTGATACGACACGACGTAGATGATCCCGCCCGGCACCACACCGACCAGCGCCATGAAGAACGCAAGTTTCGCGAGGAGCCGCGTGCCGAACTTACCCTTTCTCAGCCGCGCGATGATGATGATGACGAGCGTCGCCACCACCAGCAAAAAGATCATCGCGACCGCGAGATTGGCGGCATAGAGCCACTGGTAATAGCGGTCGAAGAATTCGGTGTTCGCGCTGGCGGCGGCCAGCAGCACGAGCAGCAACACGGCCGTGACCGCGACCGTCGACACCAGCACGCGCACGACGATGCTGCTGACACTGGTGGCGGAGCGCACTTTATTTAGCACGTTCGGTCACCGTAAAGGTAAAGCGCTTCCATTCGGATGCGAGATTCCAGTCGCGGTTGTTCACCGCGTCGATCTGGAACGGCTTGGGCATCAGCGCGATGTCGAGTTGCATACGCACCGATGCGGTGTAGTTCTCCCCGGCGTGCACGTCATTGCGGTCTATCACATGCCACGACGTGATGTGCTTGATGACCGCGAGCGCATCCTTGAGCGTGGTGAAGCCGAGCTGCAAACCGCCGGATGACACGCTCGACACGCGGTATTCGCGCGTGAGCGGCTGGAACGACAGGCGAATGCTTTGCGACACGCTCACCGGCTGCTCGTCGAACCAGTACCAGCGCGGCCGGCTCAATTCGAAGTCGGTCGTGAAATAGAGCGGGATACCTTTATTGACCGCGTCTTCGAGGTTGCTATTCAGGTCGAAGTCGAAACGGGCGTCGAGGTTCCAGCCGGTGTTGTCGGCTTGCAGCGACGCACGCTGCACCGCGATCGAGTCAGCGTGCGCCACGCCCGGCGCCGCCAGCCATACGGCCAGCGCAATCCAGAGCACGGTAGCGAGCCGAAGCGGGAGGAAGCGTTTGATGGTCACCGTTTCTGGAAGCGCGCGTAGAAGAATCCGTCGTGGTCTGAATTCGCGCCGGCGCTGTCTTCAGCGGATTGTCCGGCATGGGAACCGGCCGATGTGTCGGCGGGCGCGCGAGCGACTGAAGGCAACAGCTGCCCCGGCGCGTCCAATCGTACCGCATCCTGATACTTGTTTCCAAACCACTGCGCCTGCAACTCGCCTTCTTCGGGAAAGATCGAACACGTAACGTAGAGCAACTCGCCGCCTGGTTTCACGAGCGGCCACAGCGCGTCGAGAATGCGGCGCTGTTCGGCGACGAGCGCGGGAATGTCGGACGCGCGGCGCAGCCAGCGAATGTCCGGATGGCGCCGCACGATGCCCGACGCCGAACACGGCACGTCGGCCAGAATGCGGTCGAATGGCTGGTCGATGTCGTCGTGCCACTTCGCGGGCGCGCCGGCGTCGCCGATCCGCACTTCCGCTTCGAGCTTGAGGCGCTGCAGATTTTCGCCGATACGGCGCGCGCGCGCGGCGTCGCTTTCGAGCGCGACGAGCTGAAGGTCGGCCAGTTCGAGCAAATGGCCAGTCTTGCCGCCGGGCGCCGCACAGGCGTCGAGTACGCGCATGCCGTCGCGCACGCCGAGCAGTTGCGCGGCGAGTTGCGCGCCGGCGTCCTGCACCGAAACGACACCGTCGTTGAAGCCCGGAATGCGGTCTACCGGCATCGGCGTGGCGAGCTTGACGGCATAGTCGCCGCCCTTGCTTGCGGCAATGTGATGGTTTTGCAGCACTTGCAGGTAGGCGTCGACTGTCGAACGGCGCGCGTTCACGCGCAGCGTCAGCGGACCTTGCGTATCGCCGGCAGCGAGCACCGACTGCCATGCGTCGGGCCATGCGCGCTTCACCGCATCGATCCACCAGGCGGGGTAGTTCCAGCACGCCACTTCGTCAGTTTGCGCGGCGCTCAACAGCGCTTCGCGCTCACGCAGAAAAGTGCGCAGCACGGCATTGACGAGCCCCTTGGCGAACGCGAATTCACGACGCGCGGCGATCGCGCTCACCGCCTGATCGACCACCGTGAACGGCGCGTAGGCAGCGTTCGCTTCGTCGTCGATAAGCAAGGCCAGCGAGCAGGCGAGCACATGACCGACGTGCGGCGGCGGCGCCTTTTTCACCAGCTTCGCGATTAGCCACTCGGCGGTCGCCAGACGCCGCATGGTGCGGTACGCAATGTCCTGCACCGCGCCGCGCGCGGCCGCGGCGCTACCCTCCGGCGCGGACACGAAGACGGATTGCAGCGCGGCCGGCAAGGCCGCGCCCAGACGCACGGCGCCGACAGCCTGGCCCGCGCAGTCGAGCGCGAAACCGAGCGATTCGGGCGCGAGATGCAGCATCGACAAACGGGATTCGCGCGGACGCGCCGGTGAGGAAGCAGTACGCGAAGAAGGCTTTGTGGTCATGAAGAAGGCTAAGGCAGGCCGCGCGGAACGCGCGACGCAATCAGCACACATTGTAGCGTGGCGCGGTGCACGGACCGCCACGGCCAGCCGGCAGCGGCTGGAGCTGGCCTTTGCACATGTGCGGCAAGCGGGAAAGGGGGAAGCTCTAGCGCAGGTTCGGCTATGCGCTGACAACCCTCAACCGTCGTGAAAACAATTGATGGTCAGGTGATCCGGCGCTGCCGCCGCTCGTTCGCTTGCCCTTTGTGTTCCGCAAAAAAAGGCGAGCCCTCAGACTCGCCCTCCTGAACGCCGCGCTGTGTTATCGCGGCGTTATTCGAAGCGCCCCGTGCGCGCCATTTCCATCAAACGTGCGATGCGTTCCTCGGTAGCCGGGTGCGTGGAGAATAGATTCGCGATACCACCGCCCGCCAACGGATTCATGATCATCATTTGCGCGGTGGCCGGATGCTGCTCGGCGGTGGGAAACGGAATCCCGCTCGCGTAACGGTGGATCTTGTCGAGCGCCGAAGCGAGCGCCTGCGGGTCGCCGGAAATCTGCGCGCCGCCGCGGTCGGCTTCGAATTCACGTGCACGCGAAATCGCCATCTGGATCAACGCACCGGCGATCGGCGCCAGCAGCGCGACCGCAATGCTCGCGATCGGGTTCGTAGGCCGACCGTTTTCGTCGCGCCCGCCGAAGAACATCGCGAAGTTCGCCAGCGCGGAAATGGCGCCGGCCATAGTGGCCGAGACGGTCGAAATCAGAATGTCGCGATGTTTCACGTGCGCGAGTTCATGCGCCATCACGCCGCGCATTTCGCGCTCGGACAATACACGCAGAATGCCGGTGGTCGCAGCAACCGCCGCATGCTCCGGATTGCGGCCGGTGGCGAACGCGTTCGGCGCATCTTCATTGATCAGGTACACGCGCGGCATGGGCAGGCCGGCGCGCATGGAAAGCTCGCGCACCATGCGATAGAACTGCGGCGCGCTGGTTTCGTCGACTTCCTGCGCGTTGTACATGCGCAGCACCATCTTGTCCGAGAACCAGTACGAAAAGAAATTCATTCCAAGGGCGATCACGAGCGCGATCGTCATGCCGCGCGACCCGCCGATCATCCCGCCGATCACGATGAAAAGGGCCGTGATCGCGGCCATCAACATCGCGGTTTTGACCCAATTGAACATGTCTGCAACTCCTTGCCCTAACGCGGGGTTCATATCTGCGCCACATGATCGCGGCGCCTGATTGTAAGCGAAACGTTAGATATGGGCGCGCGAGGAAAATTCAATCATCTCGATGCAGTGGCGAGCTTGACACCCAAGCCGACAAACGCGCCGCCGACGCCGCGGTCCAGCCACTGCTTCACCGACGGCCGCCCGGAGAAGCGCCGCGTCACACTGCCCGCGACCCACGCGACAAGGCTGTTCCACAGCGTGCTCATCACGACGAACACGGTGCCCAGCGTGAGGAAGGCGAGCGCTTTGTGGTCGCTGCCGATCGCCACGAATTGCGGGAAGAACGACACGAAGAACAGCACCACCTTGGGGTTCAGCACGTTGGTCCAGAAGCCTTGCAGGAAAAGCTGCCGCAACGACTTGGACGCACCGGCCGCGCGCGCTTCGCCCGCCGCCTGGTCGGCGGCCGGTTTGGCGAAAATCAGCCGCACTCCAAGATAGATCAGATAAATAGCGCCGACGAACTTGATGACGGTAAATGCGGCGGCCGACGCTGCCAGCAGCGCGGTCAAGCCGAACGCACAGGCCAGCGAGTGAACGCAGCAACCCGCGGAAATGCCGAGCGCCGACATCAGACCCGCGCCGCGGCCTTGAGCGACGCTGCGACCAACGATATATGCCGTGTCCGGACCGGGCGTCACGTTCAGAAGAAAGACCGCGACGACGAAAAATTCGAAATGGGTGATGCCGAACATGGGAATCCTTGAAATGCGGGATGTTGCACGGAGGATTCTAACGCGCGGCCGGCTTGTCCAGCGGGGCTTGAACATCGGCCGAATGGACGATGTTCGGGTCATGCGCAAGCGTGTTACTTTGCTTCGGGAAGTTGAAAGCGTTGTCCCACGGCCAGCGCCGAGCCGGCCAGGAATTCGCGCACCGGCAGGCGTTTACCGCCGGGTTTCTGCAGTTGCGTGAGACGCAGCGCGCCTTCGCCACAAGCCACGACCACGCCTTCGGGCGTGACCTCGGCAATCGTGCCGGGCGCGCCGCCGGCTTTTGTATCGGCAGGAATCGCGCCCCAGATCTTGATCGACGTGCCGTCTTCGAGCGTGCCGACGCCGCCGGGGAACGGGTCGAACGCGCGCACCTGGCGAGCGAGCACGGCCGCCGGGCGGCGCCAGTCGAGCGCGGCTTCGTGCTTGCCGATCTTTTCCGCGTAGGTGACGCCGTCCGCAGGTTGCGGCGTGGCCGCCAGTCTGCCGGTGCGCTCCAGTTCGATCAGCGCCTCGACGATCAGCTTCGCGCCGTCTTGCGCGAGACGGTCGTGCAGCGTGGCCGTCGTGTCGTCGCCGGAAATCGCCGTGCGCGTTTCGGAGATCATCGCGCCGGTGTCGAGGCCGACGTCCATCTGCATCAGCGTGATGCCGGTTTCGGCGTCGCCCGCTTCGATCGCGCGATGGATCGGCGCCGCGCCGCGCCAGCGCGGCAATAGCGACGCGTGAATGTTGATGCAGCCGAGCGGCGGAATATCGAGCACTTCCTGCGGCAGAATCAGACCGTAAGCGGCCACTACCATGACGTCGTGCGGCGTGGCGCGCAGTTGCCCGATCGCGGCGGCGGCTTCCTCAGGATACTTGCCGGCGCGACGCAGCGAAGGCGGCTGGGCGACGGCGAGTCCATGCTCCTGCGCGTAGCGCTTGACCGGGCTCGTCTGCAGTTTCATGCCGCGTCCGGCGGGCCGGTCCGGCTGGGTGAGCACGAGCGGCACCGGAAAACCGGCACCGTGGATCGCGGCCAGCGCGGCCGCGGCGAACTCCGGCGTACCGGCAAAGATGACGCGCAGCGAATGACTCATGAACGGGGGCGGTAGGCGAGGTGAACGCGCATTACATTGCGTGGGCGAGCTTCTTCATCTTGCTCTTGATGCGCGTCTGCTTCAGCGACGACAGGTACTCGACGAACACGCGGCCCATCAGGTGATCCATTTCGTGCTGGATGCACACCGCGAGCAGGCCTTCGCAGTCCATCTCGAAGGTTTCGCCCTTCTCGTTGAGCGCCCGTACGCGCACTTTCTCCGCGCGCTCGACATTGTCGTAAATGCCCGGCACTGAGAGACAGCCCTCTTCGGAAAGCTTTCTTTCGTCGCTCGACCAGATGATTTCCGGATTGATGAAGGCGAGCAGTGCGTTGTGGTCGTCCGACACGTCGATCACGATCACACGCTCATGCACGTCCACCTGGGTCGCGGCGAGGCCGACGCCTGGCGCGGCGTACATGGTTTCGGCCATGTCCTTGACGAGGCGGCGGATGCGGTCGTTGACCGCTTCGACCGGCTTGGCAAGCTTGTGCAGCCGTTTGTCCGGGTAATTGATGATGTTCAGTAAAGCCATGATTTCGAGTGTGATTTTCAGGCGCCGCTGACCGGTGGAAGGCTCGCGTTGGCCATTCGGCCAGGTTGTGGGCTCATCGTATTACGCACAGGATAGATGGTGTCGAACCGGTTCGATTCAACGCGCCACATGCGCTAGACGACGAGCCCGCGCGGGTGGGCGCGGCGCTGCAGTTATTTCGGATGATAAAAATTTTAGCATGGCGCCCGCCTGCCCGCTGGCCCAGTAGGAGGATCGACACGCAATGCACACCTTGCCTGCAACCGACATTGAACTCGCCGCGTGGCTGCGGCTTTCACTCGCGCCAGGGCTGAAACCTGCGGCACTGCGCCTGCTGCTGTGCGCTTTCGGACTGCCTGAAGCGATCTTCGATCAAGCGCCCGAGGCACTCGCCGCGATTGCCGGCGACGCCGCAGCACGCGCGGCGCTGGCGCCGACCGGCCCCGAATTCGACGCCCAACTCGACGCCGTGATCGCGTGGCGTGAGCAACCCGGCAATCAGATCGTGACGCTCGACGACCCCGCTTACCCGCCGGCGCTGCTGACCATGCCCGATCCACCGCCCCTGCTATATATAAAGGGACGCTTGAATCTGCTGCATACGCGAGCGGTCGCCCTCGTGGGTAGCCGCAGCGCTACCCCGCAAGGTGTCGAAGACGCGGAGCGTTTCGCACGGGAGCTCTCGGTAGCCGGCGTTACCGTCGTCTCGGGGCTCGCGCTCGGCATCGACGGCGCCGCGCATCGAGGCGGACTGGAAGGCGTCGGGGGCACCGTCGCCGTGATCGGCACGGGCGCGGACCTCGTGTACCCGTCGGCGCATCACGCGCTGGCGCGGCAGATCGCGGTACAGGGCGCGATCCTCTCCGAATGGCCGCTCGGCACGCCTGCGCGTGCCGCCAATTTCCCACAGCGCAATCGGCTGATTGCCGGGCTCGTCAGCGGCGTGGTGATCGTCGAAGCGGCGATGCGCTCAGGTTCGCTGATAACGGCTCGACTCGCCAATGAGATGGGGCGCGATATTTTCGCGTTGCCCGGCTCGATTCACGCACCGCTGTCGCGGGGGTGTCATCGCATCATCAAACAAGGCGCGAAGCTGGTGGAAACGCCGGACGAGGTGCTGGAAGAACTGGGTTTCACGCGGCGGGAAGCACCGCGGGCGGCTTCGGGTCCGGCGCATTCCATTCTCTGGAGCGATGCCGGTTCAAGAAAGGCGCCAGCGGTAAGCGGCGCGACAGCGGTTCGGCCGAAGCCGGCAACGGCGCAGACGGCAGCGGCATCTGCCGCCGACTCAGCAACCGCCCCGAACCCCGCGCCGCCCCGCCGACCGGTCGATCCCGAAGCCGAGCGCCTCCTCACCGCACTCGGCCATTCACCCACCACGCTTGAAATTCTCGCTATCCGCACCGAGATGGAAGACGCGGCCCTGCAAAGCACTTTGTTGCAACTCGAACTTGCCGGTCAGGTCACCGTGCTGCCCGGCGGCCGCTTCATGCGGGCAAGCCACGGCTGACCCCGCATTGACCGGATTCGGCGACCATTCGGGATCGGCCATGCTACATTCGCGCCAAAGCACCTGACAAAAGTACGTAAGGAACCACCATGCCCGCGCTGAATCTCGACACCGACCAAGACCGGATCGCCGAGCGCGTCAACGAATCCGAGACGCTGTTCGTTGCCTGCCTGTGCGCGGAATGGTGCGGAACCTGCCGTGAGTATCGGGACGCGTTCGACAAATTAGCCGACCGGCACCCGGAAATCTGTTTCGCATGGATCGACATCGAAACTCATGCGGACCGCTTCGACGATCTGGATGTGGAGAATTTTCCGACCATACTGATCGAAGATTCGGTTACGACGCGGTTTTTCGGCACCGTGCTGCCGCAGGCGGCGATTGTGGAACGGATGTTGTCTGATCTGACGGCCCTGCCCGGCGTCAGCGGCGCGCCCAAACTGCGGCCCGCGCTGACCGCCGCCTGATTCGGCCGCCGGCCTGGAAGCCAGGCAGCCCGGGCGTTGCGGGAGGCGCACAAGGCGTTTGCCGCCGCTTGCCCAATGCCTGAGCACGCAATTATGATGGCGCGCTTTATGGCACTTGAGACGCCGGTTTCGCGGCGTGTGCTATAAAGCGGTCGTTAATGGGTCGCAAAGGTCGCAAACGAGGGTCGCGCTGATTAAAAGCGCACTCACGGCCATCAACCCTGATCTACCAACCTCACATCGAGTCATGTCCAAAGCACTGATCATCGCCGAAAAGCCTTCCGTCGCGAACGACATCGCGCGCGCTTTGGGCGGCTTTACCAAGCATGACGAATACTACGAAAGCGACGAGTACGTCCTTTCCTCGGCAGTCGGCCACCTGCTGGAAATTGCCGCGCCCGAAGACTACGAAGTCAAACGCGGCAAGTGGAGTTTCGCCAACCTGCCCGTCATCCCGCCGCACTTCGATCTCAACCCGATCGCCAAGAGCGAGTCGCGCCTGAAGGTGCTGACCAAGTTGCTCAAGCGCAAGGACGTCGACCGTCTGATCAACGCATGCGACGCGGGGCGCGAGGGCGAGCTGATATTCCGCCTGATCGCGCAGCACGCGAAAGCCAAGCAGCCGGTGCAGCGCCTGTGGCTGCAATCCATGACGGCGGGCGCGATCCGCGACGGCTTCGCCCGTCTGCGCAGCGACGAAGAGATGCAGCCGCTCGCCGATGCTGCGCGCTGTCGCTCGGAGGCGGACTGGCTGGTCGGCATCAACGGCACGCGGGCCATGACCGCGTTCAACAGCAAGGGCGGCGGCTTCTTCCTGACCACGGTCGGGCGGGTGCAAACGCCAACGCTGTCGATCGTGGTCGAGCGCGAAGAGAAGATTCGCCGCTTCGTGCCGCGCGACTATTGGGAAGTGAAGGCGGAATTCGTCTGCTCGGCCGGCTTCTACGAAGGCCGCTGGTTCGATCCGAAATTCAAGCGCGACGAGTTCGATCCGGAAAAACGTGATTCGCGCCTGTGGTCGCTGCCCGCGGCCGAAACGATCGTCGCCGCGTGCCGTGGCCAGATCGGCACGGTGACCGAGGAATCGAAGCCGTCCACGCAACTGTCGCCGGCGCTCTTCGACCTGACCAGCTTGCAGCGGGAGGCCAACGGCCGCTTCGGCTTCTCGGCGAAGAACACCTTGGGCCTCGCCCAGGCGCTGTACGAAAAGCACAAGGTGCTGACCTATCCCCGTACCGACGCGCGCGCGCTGCCGGAAGACTATATGGATACGGTCAAAGAGACGCTCGGCATGCTCAAGGAGAGCAACAACTATCTGCCGTTCGCCAAGCAGGTGCTCGACAAGGGCTGGGTGAAGCCGAACAAGCGCATCTTCGACAACTCGAAGATCAGCGACCACTTCGCCATCATCCCGACACTGCAAGCGCCGAAGAACCTGTCCGAACCGGAACAGAAGCTCTACGACCTCGTCGTGAAGCGATTCCTGTCGGTGTTCTTCCCCGCCGCCGAATTCAAGGTGACGACGCGGATCACGGAAGTGGTCGGCCATCACTTCAAGACCGAAGGCAAGGTACTGGTCGAGCCGGGCTGGTTGCAGGTCTACGGCCGCGAGATCAGCGGCGAAGACGCGAACCTCGTGCCGGTGCAGAAGGACGAGAAGGTCAAGACGGACAAGATCGCCGCCCAGCAACTGGTGACGAAGCCGCCTGCACGCTACAACGAAGCCACCTTGCTGTCGGCCATGGAAGGCGCGGGCAAACTCGTCGAAGACGACGAGTTGCGCGAAGCGATGGCGGCCAAGGGGCTCGGCACGCCGGCCACGCGAGCGGCGATCATCGAAGGTTTGCTGGGTGAAAAGTATCTGATTCGCGAAGGCCGCGATCTGATTCCGACCGCCAAGGCTTTCCAGCTCATGACGCTGTTGCGCGGTCTCGGCGTGAAGGAACTGACGGCGCCGGAATTGACCGGGGAGTGGGAATACAAGCTCTCGCAAATGGAACGCGGCAACCTGCCGCGCGACGCGTTCATGCAGGAAATCGCCCGCATGACGCAGACCATCGTGAAGCGCGCGAAAGAGTACGACTCCGACACGATCCCGGGCGACTACGCGACCCTGGAAACGCCGTGTCCGAATTGCGGCGGCCAGGTGAAGGAGAACTACCGGCGCTTTGCCTGCTCGAAGTGCGAGTTCTCGATTTCGAAGATTCCGGGCGGACGTCAGTTCGAAATTCCGGAAGTCGAAGAGTTGCTGCGGAATAAGACGATCGGGCCGCTGTCGGGTTTCCGCAGCAAGATGGGCCGGCCGTTCTCGGCGATCCTGAAGCTCTCGTTCGATGATGAGATCAAGAACTACAAGCTTGAATTCGACTTCGGCCAGGATGCCGGCGGCGAAGACGGCGAACCGCCTGACTTCTCCGATCAGCAACCGGTCGGCGCGTGCCCGAAGTGCAAGGGCCGGGTGTTCGAGCACGGCATGAGCTACGTCTGCGAGAACTCGGTCGCCAATCCGAAAACTTGCGACTTCCGCTCCGGCAAGGTGATCCTGCAGCAGGAAATCGCCCGCGAGCAGATGGCCAAGCTGCTCGAAGAAGGCCGCACGGACCTGCTGACGAACTTCAAGTCGTCGCGTACCGGCCGGAATTTCAAGGCATTCCTCGTCAAGCAGAACGACGGCAAGATCGGCTTCGAGTTCGAGAAGAAGGAGCCGTCGGCGAAGACTGTTGCGAAGACGGCGGCGGCCAAGGCAGCGGCGGAATCAGCAGATTCGGAGTCCGAGGAAGGCGGAGCGCCGGTGGCGGTGAAGGCCGCGCCGGCAGCAAAGAAGGTTGCGGCGAAAAAAGCGCCCGCAACCAAAACGGCGGCAGCCAAGAAAGCGCCAGCCAGGAAAACAGCGGCGCGTAAAACCGGCTCGTAATCAAATCGGCGGCGGGAAGGAGATTCGCTTCCAGCCGCCTGGTTTGCTGCCTGCCACGAAAAAAGGCGCGGTCACTTTGTGACCGCGCCTTTTTCATGTGTCCCCCGGAAAGCGCCCTTTGCAGGCGTTACCGGCTTTATCGATCCAACACCAAGTCCAACACTTACAGCGGCGACAAGGCCGTTGACCGAGTGCGAGGCGTCGTTTTTGCAAGCGTCTTCGGCAGCGGCGATAACTCGCTGTCCAGCAGGCGTGAGAGCGGCTCAGCACCGTCGAACGCTTCCGGCGGCATGGGATCCGCAGAATCCGGCGCCGTCGTCACAGCGGACCGGCCAAGGCCGTCCTCCTTGATCCACTGTTCGCCGAGCAGGCTGTTCGGCGTCTGGCTGAAATGCTCGACCAGATGGTCGATGAACGTGCGCACCTTCGCCGGCAAATGGCGCCGGCTCGGATACGCAATGTTGATCTCGACCTGCGGCAGCCGGTAGTCGCCGAGCAGACGCACGAGCCTGCCGCGCGTCATGTCGCGGCCAATCAGATAGCTCGGCAGGATCGCGATGCCCATGCCGAGCAGCGCAAACTGACGCAGCATTTCGGTGTTGTTCGCGACGATCACGTTCGACGGACGCACGCGCACCTCGCCTTCCGGGCCAGTGAACACACGCTCGTCGCCCCAATATTCGGAAGGCAGGCTCAGGCACGGATGCTCGAGCAGATGCTCCGGACGCGTGGGCATGCCGTGCTTCTCCAGATACGCCGGCGTGGCGCACACCGTCATGCAGCCGGTGGTAAGACGCCGTGTGACGATGCTTGCGCTGCGCATTTGCCGCGCGATCACCACGCCCACGTCGAAGCCTTCTTCGACCAGATCGACCTGGCGGTCAACCAGCGTGACGTCGGGAATGACTTTCGGATAACGCTCCGCGTACGTCTGAAGCACGGGCGCGAGATTGTGCAACCCGAACACGACCGGCGCGACGATTCGCAACGTGCCGACGGGTTCGTGATTGCGCGCCACCACCATCTGCTCGACGTCTTCCAGTTCGTCGAGAATCTGGCGCGCGCGCTCAAGATACACCTGGCCGGATTCGGTCAGAGACAAGCTGCGAGTGGTGCGATTGAGCAGTCGCGTACCAAGACGGCCTTCGAGGTCGGCAACGTGACGGGTGGCAACTGCGTTGGAAATATCCATCGCGCTCGCAGCGCGGGCAAAACTGCCGAGATCCGCCACTTTGACGAAAACTCGCATCGACTGCAAATGATCCATAGGACAACTCCTGCCGTGTTACTGCTTCCTGACAATTGGTGAAAACCAGTGAAGCTAACTTGGAATTCTCCTACGACTCGCGAAATCGTGTGTAAGTTGCCCGCCAAAGCGGAAATATTGTCAATATTTGTGCGACTGTGTGGCGTAACATGGGGTACGACCACCAATTGTTCCGCAAAAAGAAACAATCTGCCGCAACGCAGCTTGCAGAACCTTTTTTGCTCGAACAGAGGTGAGGGTCGCGCGGGCGTTGCGGAATCGGAAAAAATCGCCGCGTGGCGCCCAAAAAAGAAAAACCGCCCGAAGGCGGCTTTTTATGCGAAGTGAATACTCACCTGATCAGGCGGCAAGTTTTCCTTCCAGCGCGCGTTTGGCCTGGGTTAGCGCCGGCGGCAAGCCGTGCTGCAATGTGTCAAACAGCTCGGCGTGCAGCGCGAGCTCGTCGCGCCAGGCGGCGTCGTCTACGGAAATCACCTGCTCAAACTGCTCGCGGCTGAAGTTCAGCCCGCTCCAGTCAATGTCTTCATAGTGCGGCGACACGCCGAATGCATGTTCCTCACCTTGAGCGGAGCCTTCGACCCGGCCGACCATCCAGCTCAGCACCCGCATGTTTTCGCCGAAGCCCGGCCAGACGAACTTGCCGTCCGCGCCCTTGCGGAACCAGTTGACGCAGAAGATTTTCGGCAGCTTCGCACCGAGTTGCGCCAGACGCTCACCCGTCTTCAGCCAATGGCCGAAGTAGTCGCTCATGTTGTAGCCGCAGAACGGCAGCATCGCGAACGGGTCGCGGCGCACCACGCCCTGCTGGCCGGCGGCGGCGGCGGTGGTCTCCGAGCCCATAGTGGCCGCCATGTAGACGCCTTCCACCCAGTTGCGCGCTTCGGTGACGAGCGGCACGGTGGTGGAACGGCGCCCGCCGAAGATGAAAGCGTCGATCGCTACGCCCGCCGGGTTTTCCCAGTCGGCGTCGATAGACGGGCATTGCGAGGCCGGCGCCGTAAAGCGCGCGTTCGGGTGCGCCGCCTTGCGGCCGCTTTCCTTCGCGCCGGCCGGCGTCCAGTCCTTGCCCTGCCAGTCGATCAGGTGCGCCGGCGGTTCATCCGTCATGCCTTCCCACCAGACGTCGCCATCGTCGGTCAGCGCGACGTTCGTGAAGATCACGTTTTCCTTCAACGTGGCCATTGCGTTGAAGTTGGTCTTTTCGCTCGTGCCCGGCGCCACGCCGAAGTAGCCGGCTTCCGGATTGATCGCGTACAGGCGGCCGTCCTTGCCCGGTTTGATCCACGCGATATCGTCGCCGATCGTGGAGATTTTCCAGCCGTTCAGGCCTTCCGGCGGAATCAGCATCGCAAAATTGGTCTTGCCGCACGCCGACGGAAACGCCGCCGCGACATGATGCTTGCGTCCTTCCGGCGAAGTCACGCCGAGAATCAGCATGTGCTCGGCCAGCCAGCCTTCGTCGCGGCCCATAGTCGACGCGATGCGCAGCGCGAAACACTTCTTGCCGAGCAGCGCATTGCCACCATAGCCCGAGCCGTAGCTCCAGATTTCGCGCGCTTCAGGAAAGTGGACGATGTATTTGGTTGTGTTGCACGGCCACGGCACGTCTTTCTCACCCGCCGCGAGCGGCGCGCCTACCGAGTGGACGCACGGCACGAACTCGCCGTCTTCGCCCAGCACGTCGCATACCTTTCGGCCCATGCGCGTCATGATGCGCATGTTGGTGACAACGTAGGGGCTATCGCTCAATTCCACGCCAATGTGCGCGATCGGCGAACCGAGCGGCCCCATCGAAAACGGCACCACATACATGGTGCGGCCGCGCATGGCGCCGTCGAACAGGCCATCGAGGGTCGAGCGCATCTCGGCCGGCGCGACCCAGTTGTTGGTGGGGCCCGCGTCCTCGCGTCGCTGCGAGCAGATGAAGGTGCGATCTTCGACGCGCGCCACGTCGGACGGGTCGGACCATGCCAGATAAGAGTTGGGACGCTTCACGGGGTTGAGTTTTTTGAGTGTGCCCGCTTCGACCATCTGCGCGCAAAGCCGGTCGTATTCCTCCTGCGAGCCGTCGCACCAGACGATTCTGTCCGGCTTGGTCATGGCAGCGACGCGCTGCACCCAGTCGACCAGTTTTCGGTTTTTGACCCACGCGGGCGCCTCGATAGTGGGCTGCCCTTCGAATGAGGGATGGTTCATCGACTTGTCTCCGTTTTGAAAGCAATAAAAAAACGGTACAAGCCCAGCGACGCTGCATGCGAGAGGCGTTCAATTCTTCACGCCGGGGTTCCAGCCACCCGACGCGCGATTGTGCAGGTCATTCCGGGCCACACAGCCTGTTGAACGGAGAGTCCAGCCGACGGGGCTTCTGCAACCGTCTGTAAAGCGGCTTGCCTCAACACGCAACAAACTGTTAAAAACGATGTCAATCGGCCTTGCCGTGCGCTTCCGTTCATTCTGTGCGGTAGCTGCTACGGTAAGGCATTCAGCCAGACCGGCATGTGACCTGGGTCACATGGTGGGACAGTCAGCATAACATTCCGTTCCGCACCACCAAGGTGCGGCGCAAGACACATACCATGAAGATTGCCATCCTCGACGATTACCAGGACGCCGTTCGCAAGCTCGACTGCTTTCAATTGCTGGCCGACCATGAGGTCAAGGTTTTCAACAACACCGTCCGCGGTCTCGGCCAACTGGCAAGCCGCCTTTCCGAAGTCGATGCTCTCGTCCTGATTCGCGAACGCACGCGCATCACCTCACAACTGCTCGACAAATTGCCGCGTTTGCGCATGATCAGCCAAACCGGCAAGGTCTCGAGCCACATCGATCTGGCGGCTTGTACCGAGCGCGGCATTGCCGTGCTGGAAGGCACCGGTTCACCGTTCGCGCCCGCCGAGTTGACGTGGGCTCTCATCATGGCGGCCCAACGGCGGATTCCGCAATACGTAGCAAACCTTAAGCAGGGAGCCTGGCAGCAGTCTGGCCTGAAGACGTCCGCGCTGCCGCCGAATTTCGGCTTGGGCCAGGTGTTGCGAGGGCAGACGCTCGGGATTTGGGGTTACGGCAAGATCGGTCAACTGCTCGCCGGATACGGCAAGGCATTCGGCATGAACGTGCTGATCTGGGGTCGCGAGCATTCGCGCGAAGCTGCTCGCGCCGACGGTTACGGCGTGGCGGAGAGCCGCGAGGCATTGTTCGAGCAGAGCGACGTGCTGTCGCTACATTTGCGCCTGCACGACGACACGCGCGGCATCGTCAAACAGGAAGACCTGATGCGGATGAAGCCCACCGCGCTGCTCGTGAATACGAGCCGGGCCGAATTGCTCGACGAGAACGCGCTGGTGAATGCACTGTCGCACAATCGCCCGGGGATGGTCGCCATCGATGTCTATGAAAGCGAGCCGATTCTGCAGGGCTACAGCCTGCTGCGTATGGAAAACGTGATCTGCACGCCGCATATCGGCTATGTGGAACGGGAGAGCTACGAGCAGTACTTCACCGCCGCGTTCAATAACATTCTGGCTTTCGATGCTGGCGATTCGGCCAGCGTGGCTAATCCGGAAGCGTTGCAGGGCGGCCGCCGGCGCTAAGCGCCCGGCTCTTTCTTTGGCGAGCGAGTTTCTGCGGGCGCGCCGCTCGTCACCGTGAGGATTCGCACCGCCGGTGCGCAGTTCAGCGCGCCGCTTCGTGCGCGCCGGCTTCCAGCAGATCGGGCATGCGTTCGAGGAAGGTCTCGCCATCGGCGCGGCCGAGGTTGTAAGCGTGAACCATCTGCGAGGGACTTGTGTAATCCCAGCTGGAAATCGGCACTTTGCGCGACGGCTGCACATAGAGCCGTTGCTGTACACCGTGCGGCACGACGAACATCTGCGGACGCGGATAGAGGCGCGTGACCATTACCAGCACGTAGCCCGGCGCCTCGGCGTCGAGCGCGCCGACCGGTACGTTGTCGACCATCCCGCCGTCCAGCACCGGCCGGCCGTTGCGCCGCAGAACCGGCGTGAAGGGCGGCGTACTCGACGATTGCAGGATCAGATCCGCCAGATCCTCGACGTTCGCGCAGTCCTGCGCGCGCACGAACTCGGGATGAAAGCCGAGCGTCTGACCGAGCGTGGGATGCAGCGTCTTGCGCACGTACTTTTCGATGTTGTACGCGATCAGGCCGGCGGCCACCGCGCTGCGCGCACCGAGCCAGCGCGGCAGATGTGACACGCCGATGCGGATTTCCGGCGCGTCGGCGAGCGTTGAAAACTTCTCGCCGTAGATGTCGAGCAGTGCCTGACGGTAGATGCGGTAATGCGGAAACACTGACTCTCTACGCAGCAGGTTGCCCCAGTAGGCGTTGCGGGTGTTGTGACGCAGAGCGTCCTCGTAATAACGCATTACCCAGTCGGAATCGCGCGTGTAGAGCATGCACGCGGTGGCGGCGCCGGCCGAAATGCCGGTGATTACGCGCGGCCGGATCCGCAACTCCGGCTGCACTACATCCCAGAAACCCGCCTGCCACCAGCAGCGATTGCCGCCGCCGGCGAATACGACCTGATCGAACATCCTGATTTTTCCTCTAATGCGGGTCTCTGGCCCGTCGTTCTAGTCGAGCAGTGCGTAGGTCGTGGTGGCGTGGACGGCCATGTTGCCGGATTCGTCGAAGAGTTCGACCTCACCGAACACCAGGTTGCGGCCCATGCGCAGCACCCGGGCGGTGATCAGTACATCGCCCTTGCGCACCGTGCGCATGAAATTGATGTTGAGCGAGACCGTGCTCATCGGCTTGAAGCCGCCGAGCGCGGCCGAAATAGCGACGATCATCGCCGTGTCTGCTGCAGCCATGAAGACCTGGCCGCAGATCACGCCGCCCGCATGACGCAGTCCGCCCGAAAACGGCAGTCGCAGCGTGGCGCTTTCTTCATCGACCTTGACCGGCGTCAGCGTGAGGGCACGGACCCACGGCGCGAGGATGCGGTCGAGCAATTCGATAATCTCTTTGTCATCCATGGCAATCCCCGGTCGAAAACCGCGCGAGAGTTCGCGCAGCAAGGCGTCCGCGACATGATACCGGGACGATACAGGCAGCGCTTTTTTCACGACAGAGCGCGTACCGAGGAACGCCTCGAGGCCGTCGATGCAAATTTTTTTAAGAAATCTGCTAAGGGGACTTGGCAAGTCCGAAAAATTTCTGCATAATTTCGCTTCTGTTGGGGGCGTTAGCTCAGTTGGTAGAGCAGCGGACTCTTAATCCGTAGGTCGAGTGTTCGAGTCACTCACGCCCCACCAAAGAATTCAAGGGCTTAGCGAATGCTAAGCCCTTTTTCTTTGCCCGAAATCCGGCAAAGGTTCAACAAAGGTTCAACGGCCCAAAAATACCCCTTCAAAGGGTCAACGGGTTCAACCAAACCCGCATCCTGACTCCCGCCTTTCGGACACGCACATGTCCTGCCCGCTTGCTCCTATCTGGCGCGCGAGTCAATAGCTGTCCATCCGCGTCCAGTGCCGCCTATTTAAGGCCACTTACATTAGCCCCCCCGTTAATTAAGTCAGGCGTCCATTGTTTAATTAGCATCCGACGGCGATAATCCGCCCATGACTGATGAAACGACGACACATTCCCGACTCGGTCGCTTTGTGCAGACTACCGTCGGCGGGGAGACCATACGTGCCTTCGTCCCGCCACGCCTGCCTCCCGAACCGCCCATCGATGTCATGAGCCTGCTGGACAAGCTAAGTCTTGCCGAGCGCGCGCTGGGGCGACTGGACGGCATCACAATGCTTCTCCCCCGCCAAGAGCTCTTCCTCTACATGTACGTACGTAAGGAAGCCGTTTTGTCGTCGCAGATCGAAGGTACGCAGTCCACCCTAACGGATCTTCTGCGCTTCGAGACTGAGGCGCAGGCTGGTCAACCGGTCGACGATATCCGCGAAGTCTCGAACTACGTGGACGCGATGATGTACGGTCTGGACAGGCTGCGTGATCTACCCCTGTCACTTCGCCTGATTCGCGAGATGCACGCCCGCCTGTTGCAAGGTGGTCGTGGCGGGACCAAGAGCCCAGGGGAATTCAGGAGATCACAGAACTGGATTGGCGGTACCCGCCCGGGAAATGCGCTGTACGTGCCCCCACCAGTCAACGAATTGAGCCACTGCCTGGATGCGCTCGAAAAATTTATGCACGATGAAGGCACACGTCTACCCGCACTTATCAGGGCCGGACTCCTCCATGTACAGTTCGAGACCATTCATCCGTTCCTTGATGGCAATGGCCGGATCGGTCGCCTGCTTGTTACTCTTTACCTCAACGTCCACGGGGTGTTGCGGTCCCCGCTGCTATATCTCAGCCTGTATCTCAAGACACATCGCGCGGATTACTACCGGCTCCTTCAGGAAGTTCGCGAACGCGGGGCCTGGGAACCTTGGCTCGAGTTTTTCCTCACCGGCGTTGCGGAAACGGCTAATCAGGCATTCGAAGCCGCTACACGGATCGTCAGCCTGTTCAAGGAAGATCGGGAACGCATCACGACCGAAAGCGACCGTGCGGGATCGGCGCTACGCGTTCATGATCTCCTGCAGGAAAATCCGTTCCTTACCGCAAACATTCTCGTTGATCGTACGGGGCTATCGGCCCCGACCATCAACGCTGCACTTGCCGATCTCGAGCGGCTTGGCGTTGTGGAGGAAGTGACCGGTCGGCGACGCGGGCGCGTGTTCGGTTATCGCCGGTATCTCGCCATTCTCGGCGAGGGTACTGATCCCCTCCCCGCGCCCAACGCGACCGCCGACTAGGTCGCCCTGCGGCCAAACTGGCTACACAAGCTTGGGCTTCGGTCGCTGGCGTCTGCGGCCCCTTTCGTAATAGGTCGGCGATCTTGATCAGTTCCTCGCCTTCTGCCTCCACGGCGACGATGCTCGTGGAATGACGCGTCGCCGTGACCTTCGCATACTGGAAAAGAAGCTCGAAGGCCTCGATTGCCATCAGCCCCTTTTTTCCGGGGGACACCTCAAATGGCAGCTAGCTAAGTAGGCTGTCGCCGCCGCGGGCGACGGGATCAATTGTCACGGACGGAATAACAGTTGTGCGGGCTTGATCTTGACACTGATCGCGGCCGACGGGCAGCCAGCCAGCGCGACCAGCGCCGGGCACGCCAGCAGCAGGAGTGCGCTGCGGAACCGCGGGCAGGAAGGCCGCGCGGCTGACTCCGGCAGTGACAATCGGGACATAGCGCAGAACAGGCGACAAAGGCGAGTTGGGACGCATGGCCCTTGGTGAAGCGCGCCCATGATGGTGCCCTCTGGATTGCTTTTCGTGCGGCTTCGCACTACGCATCTAGGCGTTTGCGGCACGCATCTGCGGGCAAGCTATCTGGGGTGATTGCCCGCGCCCGTGCGTCCACGCACGGGCGGCACCGGAGCAGTACACCCCGGTACGCCTTTCAGCGGCGGGTTTGTGCCACCCTGTAGTGATCGATTTTCAAAGTGCGGCTGGCGCCACAGTCGTGCTACTACGTGGCAACGTTTGTGCGACTGACGTCGGGCCAGATGTCGCACGTGTCCCAGCCCGGCCAGTTCCAGACGTTCATCATCCGGACAGCGGAGACGTTCAAACGGCTGGCCGCTGCCGAAACGGGCCGTTCTTAGTTGGCTACCCACACCTCCTGACGGCGCCTCATGCCCTTCCCTTTATTGATCTTCCGCCACCGCTCGGGTATCCGGGAAACTCGTGTAGCCGGTCAGGTAGTAACAGTTCGCCCCCGCTTTTCGCTTCCGAAAGCCTGCCCCCGAACCGGGATCGATCCGGGCCAGAAATTGTGTAGCCACCAGGAGTGCATTCGCTGCGGGAATGTTGCGTTCAGAAACGCCGGTTTTTTCAAAAATCGTCTCGAACGCGGCCTCCGAGTACAGGTGACTCCGGTCGCGGATGAACGCGTAGTAGTAGTAGAGCTTGAGCGCGTCCAGCTCGCACCGGCTGCGAAGGTGCATCTGTACCAGCGGTCGGAAACTGTCGCCACCGCCGGAAACCAGCGCTTTCCCGGGCAGCTTGGCAAATTGCCTGTGTGACGATCCAAGCAGCGCATAGTCACTCGCCCTGGCGTTTCCCAGACGTTCGATCATCCGTTTCTCGACGAGGACCGACAGCCCGTTTGAGACCAGTTTTCTTGACAGCCCCGCCATCACCTCAAAATCGTCGTAGGTGAGATGTGCAACCGTATCCTCGGCGGGAGACAGCGAAGGATCGGCTGGCACCCTAGTCACCAGGTCTTTGAGCTGATGTTTTGCCTCGGAGGCGAGGTGACAGATGACGAAATACAGCATCAGCGCCGCCGTGCCCGCCGCCCTCTCCGTGCGCCACGTAAAGCTCTTGAGCCGTTCGTCCCCGCACCAATCGACGGGCATCTTTGACCACGGTTTCACCTTCATCCCTTGCTCCCATGCGTCACCATGAGTCCAATCACCACCAGCGCAATGATGATGGCGATGATCTGCAACAGCGGCATAAGGGCGGCGGACTTGTCCGCCAGGAGTTCAATGGATTCAGCAATCGTTTTGATTAGTTCGCTCATGGGAGCCTCAACCGGAACTGGGACACACAGCGAATTTTTAACTATCCCACAAACTTCTTTCTAGATGGAGGTGCACGCAATATACATTCGATTCCTTTATAAGTAGTTGAAATTAAAAAAATAATTCATATTTTATCTAGTTTATAGGCCCACCGAGTTAGTTCACGAACGCCCAGTTTTCCTCCGTCCGGGCCCGTTCCGGGGGCGTCAGCCCCCTTCAGGGCATGGACCCTGCCTCGCGCGCCCGAATGC
Organism: Paraburkholderia sp. USG1; assembly: GCF_031570135.1. Taxonomy (NCBI): domain Bacteria; kingdom Pseudomonadati; phylum Pseudomonadota; class Betaproteobacteria; order Burkholderiales; family Burkholderiaceae; genus Paraburkholderia; species Paraburkholderia sp. USG1. Next base: position 87,646 of record NZ_JAMWXW010000017.1, read on the forward strand.
CATGCATTCAGACTATTGACATGGTTATGCGATTGTGATAGTGTTCCCCCAATCCTTTCGAGACTGTCACTTCGCTGTGAGTCTCCAAGGGTGTCCGAGTGGTTTATGGTGCCAGCCTGCGAAGCTGGTACAGGTGAAAGCCTGTCGTGGGTTCGAATCCCATCCCTTCCGCAAAGGGCCCTGTCAAGTGAGCATTTTGTGTTCTCCTGACAGGGCCCTTTGCGGTTTACTCCTCCCGAACCTTCCATGTACGTGTCTTGGCCAGCCCGAATACCTCGAAAGTGCCGGCCGCGCAGTCGCGTTCCAGTTTTTCGATGTGCGTGAGGCGTATTCAGCCGAAAAACCCGCGCTCCGTGAGCGGCGAACCGGTAACATGAACCCGGACCTCCCGCTTTCCCGTGACGGTCGCATTCAGCAGCGTGAGCAGACTGCCGTCCTTGCTGAGGATACTGAAAATGAGCAATGCTAAACGCAAGGCCGAGGCGAGAGCCGAAGCGCTGCGCGTGGCCGGCGAAGAGCTGGGCATCGACACAGCGAGTGCGGACGATGAAGCGCTTGATCTGCTGCTAGATTGCGGCGCGGACCACCTGCGGGACTGGAACATCCCCGTCCCCGAGAATTGGCTGGGAGGCGCGAGCGCGTCGTAACACGACAGTGCATAGAACCCGGCTCACGCGAGCCGGTTTTTTTACGCTACCCTACTTTCCTTGACGTTGTGCGCCCCGTCCTATCGTTCGGTTAGCGGCGTGGCGGTCAATGGCTTAAAAATGCCGCATGTCGCGCAATCCGTTTACGCTGGTCGACGCCGACTGGCCCTTATACCCCATAAGCGCCGCTTTGGTCAGACGGGATCGAACGACCGTAACGGGTCGACCTCGGGCTGCCGCATCAGGTAGTAAGCCGACCACTTCGAGCCGTTCGCATCGGCAATTCGAAAGATTGTCACCATTGGCACATGTTGCGTACCTTCGCGTCCCCGGATACTGGATGCGGCAACGTGAACGGCATATCCGAACAGTCGGAAACACGCCTAAAAGCGAACAACGACGCGAGCGGCCGGTCGTTGCGCCCGTGTCCATGCCCAGCCCAGTCCATATAACATCGCGCCCATCGCGCCGACGAAGAAGCCGACCGGCCAGTCCGACACATACGACAGTGCGATGGCAACCCAGACGGTCACGAGCGAAAACACGACAGAAAGGAATACCGCAGGTCCTGGACGGCTACAGCACGACCGGGCGGCACACGCCGGCCCCACCATCAGACTGAACACCAGCAGGGCACCCACTACGGGCAATGCCATGGCTGTGGCGAGCGCCAGGATAGCGAGAAACGCGAATTCGACCCACTGGCTCGATACCCCCTGCGCCTCGATCAGTTCGGCCGACACCGAGCCGAGCAGCAGCGGACGGAACAGCAACGCGACGAGCACCAGACACGCCGCGCTGATCAGTGCGACTGCCAGCAGATCGCTGTCGCTCACGCCCAGTACTTCACCGAAGAGCAGCGCATAGACCGCCTGCGAGTACTCGGTTGTCGTGCTTAAAAATAGCGCGCCGAGACCCAGCAGCATCATAAGACACAGGGCTGTCGCCACCTCATGCCGGCCGCGGCGCCCCAGCCAGGCGATGCCCACGACACCAGCAGCAGCGGCCATGACCAGGCCCACGAGTGGATTGACGCCCAGCAGGCTCGCCGCCGCCGCGCCCGGAAACGTACCGAGCGGCAACGCATGCGCTGCGAACGACGCGCCCCTGACCACCACGAAGAAGCCAACGCAGCCCGCGACCACAGCCACGATCGTCGCCACGAGCCAGGTATTGATCATGAAGCTCGCGAACATCGTCAGACCTCCGCCTGTGAGGGCGCGCCGAACCCGGTGTTCACGTCCCGGCCGCGCCCGGTGTTCCGCGTCCACCAGCCAGCGGCGACATAGAACACAAAAATGAGTGTGACCACAAAGAAGCTCACCGGCCAGCCGTGGCCCGGCGTCCAGTAGTAGCTGTCCCAAGCGAGCAGGATGCCAAGCCAGGTCACGAGCAGCCCGATCAGCGCGGACAGGAGGACCGCCCATCCCGGGCGCTTCACCATGCGCAGCGCAATCGCTGCCGGTCCGATCAGCAGCGCGGTCGACAGGATGGCACCCACCGTAATGGCGGAGAGCGAAACCGCCAGTGCCAGGGCGAGCAGATGCAGCAGGCTCACGAGCCGTACATGGACGCCCTGGACAGCAGCGAGTTCGGGATCGACTGAACTTAGCAGCAACGGGCGGTAGAGCGCTGCAATCAGGATCAGCGAACCGGCCCCGACGGCAAGCGCCGGCGCGATGATTGACGCGGGAATGGCAAACATCGAACCGAACATCACCGTGATGGCGGCACCCGTCGTGCTGTGCGAGGTGACATCGAGATACAGGAAGAGCGCAGTCAGCCCCAGCCCCGCACCGAGCACGACGCCGGTCACGAGATCGCGCTCACGCGCCCGCCGGATCCGTACCAGCTCCATACCCGTGGCCGCCAGCACCGCCATGACGAGAAAACCCAGCAGCGGATTGACGCCCAGCAGGAACGATGCCGCGCCGCCTGCGCTACTCACATCCGCGAGCGCATGCCCGGCAAAGGACTGCCCCCGCATCACCGTAAAGACACCGATCACGGCCGACACGAGCGCCGCACCGCCGCCCACTACGATCGCCGTATGCACGGGACCGCTCGTCAGGAAACCTGGCCCGACAATCGATGTGAAGAAAATGTCCGCGACCGTCATGGAATCCGCGCCACATGAACGGGATCGTGCGGGTGCTGCGCACGGCTTTTATCCGGACTGCCCGCTGCGATGACGAGCACACGGCCATGCACCCGGACGACATCGATGTGGTAGCCGTACAGCCTGCCCAGCACCTCGCTGCGCACCACCTCCTGCGTGGACCCGCTCGCCGCATGTCCGTTGGCGAGATACACGATGCGGTCCATCACCGGCAGCAGCGGGTTCATGTCGTGAGCCGACAGCAGCACGGCAATCCCCTGTTCCACGCACAACCGGTGCAGCAGCCCGACAATGCCCGCGACGCTGCGCACGTCGAGGCTGGCAAGCGGCTCGTCAAGCAGCAGCAGGCGCGGTTTGCGAATCAGCGCATGTCCGATCAGTACCCGCTGCTGCTGGCCACCGGAGAGGTCGCCCATACGCTGGTCGGCGAAGGACTGGGCCTCCACCGCCTGCAGTGTTGACTCGACTGCCTCGCGGCGCCTGCGCGAAGGCAGCGGCAGCCCGATACGTCGCCCGTCAAGGCCCAGGGCAACCAGGTCGCGGGCCCGCAGCGGCAGGTACGGGTCCAGCACGATCTGCTGCGGCACATAGCCGATGGATGCCCGACCGCCCGCTCCGTTGATGCGGATACGGCCCGCATCGGGCTTCTGGAATCCGAGGATCGTGCGCAGGAGGGTCGTCTTGCCCGATCCATTCGACCCGATCAGCCCGCAGAACTGGCCCGCCTCCATGGTAAAACCCACGCCATGCAGAACGGTATGCCCGGGGAACGAGACACTCACACCCTCGACAACCAGCACCTCACTCCCGTGACACATGCCGTTATTTCCCTGCGTGCAGCACTTCGGTCGACCCCTTGCCTGTCACAGCCCTGTCGAGGGCGTTGACCTCAGCCACCATCCACGACTGGTACGTGAAGCCCGGTGTCGGCATGGTCTCGTAGACACCCACGACCGGGATGCCATTCTTCTTCGCCAGCGCAAGGAACGACTGCGTGAGTGCATCCGTGACCTGCTGGTTATAGACGAACACCTTCACCTTGTGGTCCGTGAACAGGGCGTTCTGCTTCGTCACGTCCTGCGGCGACGGGTCGGTGCCGTTCATGATGGCCGCCTGCATGCTGTAGGGCGTCTGGATGTCGATGCCTGCCGCCTCCAGCATGTAGTCCGCAACGGGCTCCGTCACGGCAACGGGAGTACCCGCGTGATGGGCCTTGAACGCAGCAATCGCCGCAAGCCAGGGCTTGAGCGACGCATCGAACTTCTTCGCGTTGGCCTGGAAGTAGCCCGCCTGCGCTGGATCCAGCGCGGCAAGGTCCGCCGCAATCTCCTTTGCGACGGCCGGCATCGTCTTCGGGTCGTACCACAGATGCGGGTTCGGCGTGCTGTCGGACAGACCGAGCAGGTGCTGGACGTCGATCACCTTGCGTCTGGCATTCGGTGCCGCTGCGATGATCTTGTCGGCCCAGGCGTCGTATCCGACGCCGTTCTTGACCACAAGGTCAGCGGACGCGATTTCGCCTGCTACCTTCGGGTTGACCTCGAACGTATGCGGATCGGTGTTCGGATCCGTCTCGATCGCCGTCACCTGGACGTACTGGCCACCAATCTGCGAAATGACATCCGCATATTCGTTCTCGACGCCGATCGCCTTGATCACGGCCGGGGCCGCCGACGCCGTGTTGACACAGCCAAGAAGTACGGCTGCAGCGATCACCGCGTGGGAAAGGGCCGGTATCCGGGCCTTCGCCGCAGTCGCGTGCAACAGGTGACGCCGGGTCATATTCGCATCGATCTCGTGGTTTTCTTTCATCTGGTTTTCCTTTCGTCAGGGGTTATGGCCACCTAAATGAAATGATATAACATTACATATACAGAGAACACTTTTTAACTCTCACGAGTCCAGGAGCTACCATGCAAGCCCCCGCCGAACTGTCGCGTATCCCCGTCACCATCCTCACCGGTTTCCTGGGTGCCGGCAAAACCACCCTGCTCAACCGGATTCTTACCGAGCACCATGGTGGCCGGGTTGCCGTCATCGAGAACGAATTCGGCGAAGCCGGCATCGACAACGAACTGCTGGTCCAGGACGGCAACGAGCAGATCATCGAGATGAACAACGGCTGCATCTGCTGCACCGTGCGCGGCGACCTCGTGCGGATCCTCTCGACGCTTGCGGCCCGGCGGGACGCGGGTGAACTCGGCTTCGACCGTGTGATTGTGGAGACCACGGGTCTTGCCGATCCCGCACCCGTTGCCCAGACTTTCTTCGCCGACGAGGCCGTGCAGGAGCGGTACCTGCTCGACGCCATCGTCACCGTCGTTGACGCCCGCCACGGTGCCGACCAGCTCGACGAGCATCATGAAGCCCAGGAACAGGTCGGGTTCGCCGACCGTATCCTGGTCTCGAAAGCGGACCTCGCCGGCGAAGCCCAAACCCAGGCGCTGATGCAGCGGCTGCGACAGATGAACCCGCGCGCGCCCATCCGCGAGTCACACTTTGGCAAGACCGATCTCACCCAGCTGCTGGACACCCGCAGTTTCGACCTCGATGCGATCGTCGAGATCGAGCCGGACTTCCTGCAGGACGTTTCGCACACGCACGATGACGACGTGACGTCGTTCGTCTACCGCAACACCGCGCCGCTCGACCAGGAAAAACTCGAAGCCTTCTTCAGCACCATCGTGACGATCTACGGTACGTCGATGCTGCGCTACAAGGGCGTGCTGAACGTCGCGGGGGCCGACCGGCGCCTTGTCTTCCAGGGCGTCCACATGATCTTCGGCGCCGACCTGGGCACACCGTGGCGGGCGGACGAGCGCCGCGAAACGAAGATCGTTTTCATCGGCAAACAGCTCCCGGTAGAAGTCTTCAAGGCGGGGCTCGACGGTTGCGTGTAGATCGGACGGCTCGCCGGGAGACCGGTGGTCCATCGGTCATGCGGGTAGCGTGCCAGCCAACAGACCTTAAGCCCGCGCACTCCGTATCAGCGAGACGAGGCATGCGCCACAGGGGAGCGAGGTGATGATACTGATCCGCAAACCGTCAAGGGCGGCCAGCATGCGCATCCTGATATCTCGCCAGACCGGCCGCGCACCGTCCGTCGGGCAGCTTCCCAAGGCCGGGATGCCTTCGTCGGTTTCGCTCCACGTCCCGTTGGCCGTCCGAACGATGACCCGAAGTCGCTGCGCGGGTCAGGGCTCCGAAAAAGTTGTCCACCAGGTCTTATTTCGGGATGCAGTCTGAACGGATCGCTGAGCTCGGCCGTGTCGTCCAACGCTGAATAGGCCCACTATCGTTTACAGCTTTCATCATATAGATGTAAACGTAGTAGCAGTTAACAAGGCCGCCTTTATTATGTGGAAAACCGCGAATAATCGCTGTGAATCAAGGTTTTAGGAACTTTAGAACTCTGAGGATTCTTTGGGAACATCGAACATGAGCCAAGGATAAGTTTACGGGGCGCAGAACAAACGACAGGTTATGCAGATTCCGCCCACAGTTAGCCAAGGTGATGTACAGGAGTTAGCCACAACCATCTGTGGATAACCTCCACGTCCTGTCGACTGATTGCCGGCATGGTTTCCGCTGAGAAAGATGGTGTGTGGTCATCGCTACACGTTGACGTCCTGGTCGCGCCTGCCGTCATCAGTCAGACCCAAGCCACCCTTGCTGTCAACGGGGTGGCTCACGCGACGAGACGCACGGATGCCGGACCTTCCTGGCGGCGACGACGCAGGCTCGGGACGGAAGGCGTTTCACCCGGCAGGTGATGAGGACTGTGCCGATCCTGCGACATGAGCACGTCATGAGCGCAGACCGCCGTCCTGACTTCGTGCAGCCACGGCAAGGACGGATTGCCTGTAGGATGCACGTATGGAAAAGCACGACGGCGAGCTACGAGGTGGGGAGTGGACTTACCGAGCTGAAACAAATTAATCAAAAGTCCGCGCTTCGAAAGACACGCGATCGTGCGGATTCTATGGGGCAGCGCTTGCGCTGCCCCGTTTCGCACATCGTGAGATTTTCAGCGAGCCGTGACCGGAGTGAAAATGACTGACACGTCCAGATCCCGGTGCGCGCCGTTCGCATCATTTACCTGGTGCAGAATCTGTAGCGGCTGACCAACGCGGTCCAGCACGCTAGAGCCGTCAGAATCACTCGCCCATGACGCCTCGGAGATATTCCCGCACTTGCCCGAGTTGAAGTCGTGATACCCGAGGAGCTTGCTTGCGGCAACGTCCTGCTCGAACCCGACCTGACCGTTCTTCGAGTACAGCAACGGTGTGATCTTCACCACAACTCCGTCGTGGATGTCGCGAGGTGCGGGGTTCAGCGTGCAGGGGCCATCATACTTCATCGATTTATGGACACCGGATAGATTACTGAATGTCGCCGTTTGCCGAATATCTACATCCTTTTCCTGCGTGAACGACCCGTAGAACGAAGACGTAACCTTGACGGTCACGTGAACCTGCTGGTCGGTCGATTCAGCAGGATTCGACGACTGCTGCGCAAAGGCTGCGACGGGAGGAAGCGCGGCAAGAGCTACTGCCGAAAACAGAAATTTCACAAGCACCTCACTATCTGGGTTTTCGATGAACTGCATACCGGTTTACGACAGTATTACTTCCAGATTTAGGCATATTCGGTAAAAAATGGCGCGTGGGTTATTAAAAATATATACGTAACGCATATCGAAATGATGATAACCAGCGAGAATACCGTCGAGAATTTTTGTGTGTAGGGAAAAGGAAATGCGCAAAGATTTCCCAAAGGTGAACCTGCTTTGCCGACCAGACACCAAGATTCATTTACTTTGGGAACTTCCAAAAGGACAGAAAATGACGGCTCGGAAATTCGAGTGGATGGCATCGGCGCAAAATCACTGTCCTTGCCATGATTAAATGCTATGCCGTCTTTGTCGACCGAGCGTAGCTATCAATGTTCCGTCGGACTGCTGCGTGTGCTTTCCGCGGCACCATCGCTGCGTGAGTTGATAATCCGCCCCGCAAGTGCGCCCGCACTCATAGCAGACGCCAACAGGGACTGGCATGTGGGACGCTACTGCCGTCCCATCGCAGTAACACCTATCGACAATTTTCATATGCTAATGCCGCCCGAAACCCGGCTTCGCAATATCGTCACGATGTTTGTTTATGGGCGATCCTTCCTGCTGCGGCACGAGCCAGACGCGACCGCGGCATGCTGACCGGTGCGAAAGCATGTTGGCACGTCTTCTCAATCAGGAGAGAGGCGTGTGTTTTGTTCGCTCTCGCCAGCAACTCCACTTCCTGCTTGCGCTGAAATAACTGGGCACCGGCACTTCGGCGAAGCAGCGCGTGGACGACCTGGATTATGAGCGTGCCGCAGCTTTGTGACCATATTCGGCAAGGCACCTGGGACCTCGCCGGGTCGCTACATGGCGGACAGACGCATGTGGGGCCCGTGACTGAAACTAACAACCTCTCACTAGCGCACATATCCGGCGGACGAATGTAGAACGCCGCGCCTGAACAACCTGTTGAGGGGCTCGGAGAAATATCGGAAGACGATTTGGGCGACAAGTGCGGCGGCGGCCAGATAAAACACCAGCCAGAGCGGCTTCGCATACAGCCCGACGTACTGGCGCGTTACGTATTCATGCAAGATGCCGAGCACGACAATGTGGAGCAGTTGAAGCTCATAGCTGCGCTGTCCGAACCAGCGGATTCGAAAGGCCGACGGCTTCGCGTTCGACTTCCAAATTACCTGTGCTCGGCGATATGTATCGATCAGGCTCGGGTCTTTGCCGCAAAAATCGAAATTCCCGATGCACCCTACCGTCGAAGACACAATGCCGTCATGCCCGTCTTTCCAGGCGGGCGAGCGCGATGGTTCCGGCGATCATCAGCACAGCCGCCAGCGCGAAGCCAAGCATTGGGGTGGCGGCTGTCCATACCGTGCCGACGATCGCGCTTGAAACGAATTTTGTCGTACCGTTCACGGTGCCGAGCGCACCATAGCTGATGGCGAGCGTATCGGGCTGGACCATTTCCGCAGTGACCGTCGATTCCAGCGCTTCCTGCACGGCGACATACAGCCCGGCGACCAGAAAAATACCTGCCAGCAAAGGCACGCTGTCGATGTGCCACCAGAACGCGAGCGCCATCAGCGCTGCCGTGAGCGCGCCCAGCACGTACCCCGCAACCAGCACGGGGAGATGGCCGGTCCGGTCGGCTGCCACGCCCACCGGATACGAGACCGCAACCTGAACGACATTGCGCCACACGTAAAGCAGGCCCGCCACCTGTGCGGCCTCGATCGTGCCGAGTCTCGGTGTGAGCAGGGTCGTCGCGGCCAGAATCAGCAGGCTGTGGGAGAAATCGCCGATGCCGAAAATGCCAACGGCCCCGAGATAGCGCCTGAACCGCCGTGGCAAGGTGCGCAGCGAGCTGAAAAATCTGAGCGCCGGATTCGACGAACGCTCTGGGTCCCTGACCAGTGTCAGAAACGCCAGCACGGCCAGCACGCCTGGAATCACCGAGGCCCACAGGGCCAGACGGAACGGGCCTGTGGCGCCGAGCCAGGGCAATGCCTTTGCCCAGCCCAGCAACGCGACGCCGAGCAACGGGCCGAGCACGGCACCGATCGTATCGGCCGCCCGGTGAAAGCCGAACGCCCGGCCGCGCGTTGCCGGCGACACGGCCTGAATCACGATCGCATCGCGCAGCGGGCCGCGCAGTCCCTTGCCAAACCACGACACGATGCGTCCAAGCAGCAGCAAGGGCCAGCCCGCCGCCAGCGCGATCAGCACCTGTCCGACCGGTGTCAGGCCATAGCCGAGCAAAACCAGCAGCTTGCGATGCCCCAGCCGGTCGGCGATGTAGCCCGAGACCATCTTCGTGAATGCGGCCACGGCATCGGCAATGCCTTCGATGATGCCCAGCATGGCGGCTGGAACGCCGAGTACGGCCAGAAAGCCGGGCAGGATAACAGTCGTTGTCTCATAGCAGAAATCGCCAAGCGCACTCGTAATCCCCGCGCCCGCCACGGTGCGGTTAAGCCAATTTTTTGGCGACTCGGCGGGTACTGCAGTCGCAGCGACTTCGTTGTTTTCACTCATGTCGTGATCCCTTCTCTTCGCCTGTTCGCTACCGACACGTGGAGTCAGCGGCATCAGATACGGTAGGTGGCGATCCTGGCGGTCGTGGCCCTCGTGCCTGCCCATGACTACAACTCGAATGTCGCGAGCACGGGGTAATGGTCGGAGGCCGTGTCGGTGATGCTGTTGCGGATGACCTGATAACTGCGGGCCTTCGCGGCGAGCCCGCTGGACGCCAGCAGGTAGTCGCAGCGCATGGTGGCGAACTCGGCATCGCGGTAGGCCGCTGTGGGAACCGTCGGGACACCGGCCGCGTCCAGTTCCTGGCCGAGGTCGACCCAGCCGGCCGCTTCCAGATGCGCGAGCACGCTGCGGTCGATGCCCTGCAGGTCGTCGGCCACATAGCGGGCACGGTGGTGCGGCGCAAGTGCGGCCCAGTCCTCCGGCTCGGAGTCATGCGGCGAAGCGGAATTGAAGTCACCCGTGACGAGCGTCAGTCGCTCGGGGGCAGCATGGACAGCCAGATAGGCGGCTTCCCGGCGGCGAATCTCCGGCCCGTTCGGGCACAGATGGGCGCTGATGAAGGTGACGGGCAGTTCGCTGCCGGGGACCGCGACCCGCAGTGTCGCGAGCGTGTGATGGAAGTTTGCACCGTCGGCCTCGAAGCCCAACGGGCGCAGCGGCTCGCGAATGAAGATGGCGATGTTCTGGCCAGTGCGCGGTGCAACAGCCAGAAAGCCGCGCATGGCAATCTGCTGTTCGAGCGCGTGGAGCCACGCACCGCCGTTCGCATCGAAGCCCTTTGCTTCCTGCATCAGGAAGACGTCGGGCCGAAGATCGTTGATCAGCCCGACCTGAGCCTGCGCGCGGCGATCATCGCCGCCGTCGCGGCCGGCGAACAGGGTGTTGTAGGTAAGAACGGTCAATGTGGTCATGGCGAGCCTGCTGTTTGTTATTGCGGTCGGGGTGGCGTGAGGTGGTTTTCGTCGTGTGCCTCGAAAACACGCTGGGCATAGGTGTCGAGCAACGCTTCGCATTCCTTCAGCCGTGTGGCGGCTTCGGCAGCCAGGGGCGCGCCGTAGAAGTCGAGCTTCACGATCTTCTCCAGCCACGACTCGAGCTTCCTGAAATCGACGTCGTTTTCCTCAAGCTCCGCATAGGTGAAGTGGCTGTCTGCAGTCTCTTTCGCAATCTCCGCCTCGAAATCCCTGCACTTGTCGAGGAATTCGACGTACTCCTCGTTGCGATCCGCCTTGAAGCGGCCGACGACCTTTTCCTCCTGCCCCCGATCGAGGGCGACGGTCTCGAGCAGGACAGACTCGCCCGACATCCCGTCGATCTCGTTTTCGATGATCTTGAGGCGGCGGATATGGTCGTCCGTCCTGGGCAGCAGGCAGACGCCGCTTTGCAGATAGACCGCACCCATGCCCTTGAGCTTGCGCCAGAGCGCAACGCGTTTCCTGGCGGGTTCGGCGGGCACCTTGTAGGTCAGGAGTAACCAGTTCTGAGTGTTCATGCCGACGATTCTAAAGTAACCATCGTTACATTACAATAGAACGGGCAGAACGGTAACTTATCTCGAAAATTTTTGTGACATGACAATTTCCCCGGTTGTTCAGGACCATCAAAGGATGGACCATGGCGGAGAGCCGCCGTGGCAGCACGAATTACCGGAATTTGCAGCCTCCATGGCCAGCTGGTGGAACTGCTCAGCAGAAAAAAATATTTCACTTTTTTTGTTACTACGGTTACAAGCATATCCACAATGGAGTGGATCATTGCCATGCTCCGAAGCCCCTCCACGTCCATCCGGGCGGGAGGGCGGCGCCTCCTGAAATCGGCGGGAGGTCGGCATCTTCCCCACGGGGCCTTCCTGTTCTCCCATAGGCGCGGCCGGCCGTATGGCCCTGGCTATAGCCTCTGCCCGAGCGTCCAGCATCGGACGTGAAGTGGCGGCTGAGCCGCTTCGCAGAGGGCGCCACAGCAGCGGATGTCCACGGGGAGACCCTTGTGGACCAGTTCCAGCATGGGCAGGAAACGGAATATCGGGAGTTTCTGCACCTCGCAACGCGGTTGCAGAAAGACATCGAGCAATGGAAACAACAACCCGCAAGAACCTCGGCGCACCGGAGACGCCTGGAAGCGTGCGGAAGTACGCTCGCTGGCTGACTGGCTGATCGCTATTCGTCAGGTTGACTTTTTTCGATGCGCCTTCGGGCGTCATGGCAACGGCCAGCCTGGACGCATCCAACGCCGGAAATCGCCGCATGGGTGTCGAGTCTGCGCCAAGCATTCGGTGACGCGATCATCGACAAGGCTATCCAACGGGGCAAGGCTGGAGAACCCGCCTTCTTCGCCCGGGAAAACCGCCGTCAGGTCGGCACGCCGATTCCCGCGCCAACGAATTCGTGGATGATTGATCGCGCCATTCTTGATCGCCACTTCCGCCACGGATGTAATGGATCCTGTGTCGGCACCGGGCAGCGTTGCCCGACGCGGTAAGATGGCCGGCGTCTGAAGGAGAATGCCTTGTACCGCTGCGTTGCCCTGCTGCTTCTACTGTCAGCTGCGTTTCCTGCCCTGTTCAGCTCGGCGGCTGTACATACGAGTCGCTATGTCGAAGTGGAATCCTCCTGAAGTCCGACTGAAGCCTCGTCCGGCTGGCATGGTCAAGCGGCATGCTCACCGTCCGTCGTCCGCTTGGGCGGCCGTTCGCACGCACCAGCGCCTGGCTGAAATGGCGTCGATGCCTGCGGGAAGTACCGCAGGCACGTCTGGGCGGCAGCCGGCCATCCGGACGCCAGCTATCCCGCCGAAGGCCGGTCCGGACGGACAACCATTTGCGGTCTGAGGTAGCGGAAGCCACTGCAACGGGCGAGGAAATTATCTATATGCGGTGATATTACCGAGCGCCAAACACTTGATTTCAATGACGGATTCTTTAGTAACGTTTTGTGCTGAGAATACCGTCCTAGCCATCAGACGAATGACCAGAAGTGAGCGGGGACTTCGACGGAAAATACCCCACTATCGTAGTCCTCGGAAAACTCATGACCACACGCTGCTCCGCCAACGCTCCAAGTTGCGAACACCTTCATTGGTAGATGCAAATGGCTCGGATCAACCCGCAACGGACCTCCAGATACCGCCTAGCGGACATTCCGCACGATGATCCACAGCGATCTCTCCCGCGGTCGCTGCGTTCCGAGGAAACGCAATCTGTCGCGCGAAGTTAGCTGATTCGATAGTCACAACCTCAACGGCACCGGCCAGCGTTAGTCGAGAAATCGGCTAACTTCAAACTGATCGAGATCAGCATGCATTTTTCCTCCGGCGATCAATGCAGCGATTTCCTGTCCAAATACCGGCGCGAATTTGAATCCGTGTCCCGACAAACCCGCGGCAACAATCAGCCCATCGACGCGCGGATCAACTCCCACGATCGGGTTCCCATCCGGGGTATCGTCAAAAAATGACACCCTGCTGCCAACCGGCGACGCATCCGAAAGCCGGGAAAATCGCTGCGCGGCGCGTTCGCAATATCGCCGGCTCACATCGCCACCCATCTGGGGGCGATGCGCGTCAGGATCGACCGGTCCACTGTCGTCCGGAGCGAGGGAGCCGATCATATAAATGCCAGGGCTATCCGGCCGCAGGTAGAAACCGTGTTTCCTTTCGCTATACCCAGGCAGTTGCGCTTCTTCCGCCTGCGCCTCGATCCTGCAGATGGCCACGCCTTGTCTCGATGCGGTAATGGGCAGATCGGCGCCGCAAGTCGCAGCGAGAGACGCCGCCCAGGGGCCTGCAGCATTGACCAGGACGGCGGCGTCGATCCGGCCGCGATCGGTTTCCACGCCGGTTACCCGCCCATTGAGCGTGTGAATCCGGCACGCGGTGCGGTGCTCGTCGATGACCGCGCCGAACCGCTGCGCGCCCTGCGCGAAAGATTGCGCTGTTGCGCGTGCGTCGCAGTAGCCCGCATCCTGCTCGTATACGGCGCCAGCGAGACCGTCGACCTGGAGGTCGGCGATTAAAGCTCGCATCTGCGTCGGTGAGTAGAGCGCCACGCCGATACCGTCCGATTGCTGCTGATGCACCTGCACACAGGTACGTCCCCACTCGGCTTGTGTCACGCCTGTCAGAAAACCAGTACGCTGGTAGCCGCACTCGCCGTCGAACATCTCGGCCCATTGCCGGTAAATCCGCAAGCCACGCGCCGCGAGTCGAGCCAGCGCGGGGTTCGGATAGTACTGACGGACAATGCCTGGAGAATCGCCGGACGAGCCGGATGCGATTGTCCCGCGCTCCAGCAACCTTACCGTCAAACCGGCCCGCGCGAGATGCCACGCGACGCTGCTTCCGGTCGAGCCGCCACCTATCACCACGACGTCGGCTGTCTCACGCATGGCTTGCCACTCCGGCGAGCGAAAGGCCGGCCGGCAAGCATGGACTGAGCGATTCCAGCGACAGCGGTGAGAACCATGCGCGGCAGTTGCCTTGCATATGCGGTGTCGACACGCAACGCACCTCGCGCCGCAACGGCATTCCTTCATGTCCAAGCGCGCGCCACAGTTCGGAAGACAGACGGGGCATGATCGGTGCGGCAAAGTACGCGAGGCCTTTGAGCCAACCGTACGCCTCCTCTGGATTCCCAAGATCGACCTGTGGCAGGCCATCCCATGCAAGCAGCACGGCACATGCAGCGCGCGCGGAGACGGCATCGAGCCGGAACGCGTGATCCAACGCACTTGACGACGCCTCGAATCGCCCAGCCATTGAAGCCGACATGGACCACTCGCGCTGGGGACTTCGCGCCAGCGTCTCCCACGCAGCGTCGATCCGCGCTTGCATCGTGCCTGCCAGGTCGTCGTTGACGAAGCGGATAAAGTCGCCCACGTCGAAGTTGCTCGTCTGCTCCTCCGGACTTTCGCGAGCCAGAAAGCAACGTACTGCATCGCTCGACGCAGGCGTCATGTCGACGATATCGGCAGCCCAAACCACATGCAGCCTGCTAGTCGAAAACTTGGAACCCTGAAGGTTATAGAAGTAGTTCGTCAACACGTGATCGAACGGCTGACGCTCCGGCAATGCATTCATTACCGCCACCGAGCCCGCCAGCAGCAGGACGGCATTGTCGATGCCAAAGCTGACCAACGTCGTCACATCGCTGCCGCGGGCCATCGGATGAGCGTCACCGCCCTCCATCTGAGCGTAGCGCTCGCCGCACGTCAAGCCGTACTCCCACCCCGCCTCGAACAGGACTCGGGGATTGCCCCACCGGTCCGCTGGCCAGGCGACGCCCCAATCACCAGGCGCGGTCAGCCTGACCAGGCCACGCTCGCGCGCTAAAAACCGCAGCACCACTGCGATGAACTTCTCGGGCGCACCGGCGCATTGCAGCCGTCGTAGGAGTTCCGCTTCATCCGGCACGCGCAGGAAGATGTTTTCCGTCTCACGCCATTCCAGATCAGCATCGCCCATCCGCGGTCCGGGATTGAGCATCGACTCAGGGCGAAAGTGGGCACCGCAGGCCTCGCAAAAATAACCGGCCGCCGGGGCTTCGCACTGCGGGCATTGGCCTGTCAGCCATGCGCCCACGAGGTACCGGCCGGTCGCGCGGCTGTACAGCACCTTCTCGACGATGGTATCGGTATGACCGCTCGCCACAAGCATCTCGACAGCGCGCCGTGCGGTATTGGCGTGGCTAGGTGCATGCGACCCTTGCACCAGATCGAGAAAATCGTCGACTTCGATGTCGAGCGCCGCCAGATCGCGGGCAATCTGCGCGTGATAGTCACGACAGACTTCCTCCGGCGGGCGGGTCTCCTGTAGTCCCTTCCAGAGCACGTACGAGTCGAAGCCATCAACGGCGGACACGACGCGCACATGATGACCTTGACTGCGAAGATAGCGGCACAACATGTCCATCCGCAGATAAGGCCCGGCGATATGGCCGAGGTGCAGCCGGCCGTTCGGTGTCGGCGGTATGGGCATCAGAAAGAACTTCCGCGCTGAAGAGATCACAGTAGCGTCCATGTGTACATAGATTTGACAGAAAGCAGGAAGAGCGCGAGGGAATTGCCTCAGGCTTCGATCAGGCGCAACGCTTCCTCCGCGATCCCCGGCGCTAACCGGAAGCCGGCACCGCTGCCAGCGCCAGCAAAGACCGCCGGGAGGCAGGGGTCGAGCGAGACCAGCGGTTCCCCTGTCGACGTGTAGGCATCGCAAAACACCCGGCCACCGCAGCAGACATCGGCCAAATCCGGCAGATATCGACGCAAGACGGCCTCGGCTACGTTACGGTCGCGGTCGCTAATTTCGAGAGCGTGCTTACGAGGCCGGCAATCCCATTCGTCGCTGCGAAAACTAAACAACCATTGATTGCGCGCGGGCAACGGCATCAGATAGGCGTCGTCTTGTGGAAAGAACACAGCTGCAGCGTCAGGCTGCGGCGCGCGATCGACGTGCAAGGCGACGACTTTCTTGATCCGCACGTCGTGCGCGTCGGCGAATGCTTCGAAAGGCTGCTCGATGATCCAGGGCCCGACGGCAACCACGGAACGCGCGGCGTGGAGCGCACGACCGTCCGCCAGACATAGCTCCGTACCTCCTGCGGACGGCTGCATCTTTGTCACGGCAGCGCCTTCTACACAGCTTACGTTCGCCGAACGCAGACTCGCGCTGATCAGCGACCTGGCGATGAGCCCTGGATCGTGACTGATCGCCGTGCCACCGCGCAGCACAGTCTGCACGGCGTCGAGACGCACCGAAAGACCGAGCCGGCTTTCCAGTTCGGCCTGTGGGATCGAACCGCCACCTATCGAGAAGTCGACCGCAACCGTGCGCACCTCGTCACTGGATTGCGCGTCGGTAACCCAGAACACGTCCGCCCGAGTTGTGTTCAAACCCAACGGCGCCTGCACACTGCCGTAAAGGTCAGCGCTGATTGCCGCCAGCTTGCGCTCACGCGCTGAACGCCCCGTGGCGAGCAGCACGCCAGCCGAATGCGCGGTAGCTCCATCGCCTACCCTGTAGCGATCGACGAGTACGATGCGCCATCCTGGATGCCGTAGAGTCGCCAGATACAAGGTCCACGCGCCGACTATGCCGCCGCCGACGATCGCCAGGTCGTATCGGTCATTCATCATCACTCCCACCACACGGAGAAAATCTGCGCTTCGACATCGCCGCTATTTCTCGCGAAGTGGGGGTTCCACGATTCGAAAAATACCGCCTGCCCGGCACCCACGTGATGCCAGGCGTCGCCGTAAAAGACGTCGACGGTGCCCGCGGAGATGAACCAGATCTCACGGACAGCATGCTTGTCTTCCAGCGTCCCGCAACCGGGCCGTATCGTGAACCGCGAAGTGCGCAACGGCGCCCCGGCCATCGCGTCGACGAAGCTGTGCATGAACAGCTTCACGCCTTCAATATTCACGGCTTCCTGCCATTCCGGTATGACGGGAAAAGGTGCCACCACCGCGTCCGCCGATGCGACTTCCAAATGATTTTCCATAGCCATCCTTAAACAAATTCGCAGCTGACCGGGCAAGTTACGAAGCCATTCGCAGGCTGGGGCTGGCTCCTTGGCTGGAATGGCTTCGCGCATCCCAGCTCACGAAGGGCGCCGGCACTTCCACGTCGTACACGGCGCGATGGGCGACACTATTGATGATCCGCGCGCAGCGCCACGGAATCAGGCCGAGATTGGGATCGGCGATACCGCGCTGGCTGCGCGCGGCGTTTTGAACGTAAATCCGGCAATCTTGCGGGCCGTCCCATCTGATCGAGTAATCCTCGTCCACGACGAACTCGCCCTCATTCGTATCGATCCGCCCGGCGATAGGATCGAGGAAAGCCGGCATACGGTAGTCGTAACCGGTGCACAGTACGACGACGTCGGCATCGAGCGCTTCGCGAATGCCCGAATGTGCATGCTTTAATTCGAGCGCCCAACCGCCCTTGTTGCGGGTGACGTCAACCAGTTCGCGGCCGGGTTGAAGATGGAGGTCGCAAGGATGCCCAAGCACATTGCGCAATTCATACACGCGCCGATAAATCGATTCGAGCAGCGAAGGTGAAATGCCGTCGCTCGCCAGCTTCTGCTCGGCGAGCAATTGGCGCCGCTGTGTTTCGGACAGACCGTAGAAATAGTCGCTGTATTCAGGTGTATAGAGTTCGTTGGTAAAGCTCGACTCGTCGAGCGGAAAGAAATTCCAGCGGCGCGATACCCAGGCCACGCTTGCCGGCATGGCATCCGTATTGGAAATGAGATGCTGGAAAACCTCCGCGCCCGTCTGGCCCCCGCCCACCACGACCACGCGCTTGCTCTGAACCGGATTGTTATTGAGCAGATATTGCGACGCATGTAGCAACGTCGTGCCGAGCCACGGCTTGGCGCATGCCGGCACACTCGGCTGCTGGCCCGTACCGAGCACGACGTTGCGGGTGGCTTGGGTTCCACCCGAGCCCTTCACGACCAGGAGGCCGCCTTCGATGTCGACCGACTCGATGTCACTGTCGAATTGCAGGTCCGGAATCTGTTCACAAGCCCAACGATAATACTGGTTGAATTCGCGCCGCAGTACCTGCGGGAAATTCGCGTTCATGAAGCACAGCAGGCGCTTATGCTTGACCAGAAACGACAGGAACGAGAGCTCGTTAGTCGGATCGACGAGGCTCACCAGATCCTTCAGATAAGGCACCTGTAGCGCTGCCTGCGGGAGCATCAGGCCTGAATGCCACTGGAACTCGCTACGCTTGTCGAAGAATCGGCCTTTGATCTGCTGATGCGGGCGTAACAAAGCCGCGAGGCTCAAATTCGCCGGCCCTATGCCGATTCCTACCAGATCCATTACCGCATCTGACGTAAGGTGCATGGTTTAAATCCTTTTGATTGGCGGAAACAGAGCTTCGAAAAGGCGCAGAGACGCCATGTGCGGCGCGAACGCTGCGCATGCCAGCTTGCTGTGGGTACAAGAAACGCGATGTCGGCTACGCAGTCTCACGCGCGTAACGGGTGGCCAGTACCGAGGCGAGACTCCATAGAAGCGCTGCGAGCAGTGACAGGCCGATAGCCAGATAGACCGCGACACGAACCCCGCTATCCAGTGGCTGGATGGCGCTCATCAGCGCGCCGAAGATCGCAACCCCGAATGCGGACCCCGTTTGCCTGCTTGCATTGAGAACGCCTGCTGCAACGCCCGCGCGCGCCTTATCCACCGCAGCCATCAATGCGGCGGTCGCCGCTGGTGTAATCACGCCGGCACCGAAGCCGACGGCCGGGAAACAGAGTGCAATCCGCCAATAGGGGGCATCTTCGGCCAATGCAAGCAGCCCGACGAAGCCCAGTGCATAGAGCAGAAAGCCGCCGCACACGAGCTTGTGTGCACCATAAGCCCTATTCAAAGCGCCTGAAGCGAAACTGCCGACTGTCACCATCACCGTCAAGGGCAAAAACGCGAGACCGGTCCGCAACGGCGGCCAACCGCGCGCGGACTGAAAATATAGGCTCAGCAGAAAGAACAATCCGTAGAACACCAGACCCGAGATCATCGACGCAAACGCCGATGCGGAAAATGTCGGATGCCGAAAGAAGTACAGGGGCAGCATGGGTTGTCGGCGCCTGGATTCAACCAGCGCGAATGCAATCCATGCAACGATCGCGGTCGCGACGCCGGCGCGGATGACCGGCACATGCCACCCCAGCTTCGCGCCTTCGATCAGCACTGCCACCGACGCACCCAGCGCGACGATGGCGAGCACCTGCCCGGCCAGGTCCAACGGCCGGTCGGACACGGCAGGACGTGCGGACTCGATTCGCGTGGTGAGCCAGACGCCGATTAGCGCAATCGGCACGTTCACCAGGAAGATGCTCCGCCAGCCCAACAGATGAATCAGCAAGCCGCCAACGAGCGGCCCTGCCGCCATCGCGACGCCGCCGCATCCGGCCCACACGCCGATCGCACCGGCTCGCTGCTGCGCAACCGGAAACGCACTATTGATGAGTGTCAGCGAACACGGCACCAGTAATGCCGCACCTATTCCCTGTAAAATCCGTGCAGCGACAAGAATCTGCAAGTCCGGTGCGAATCCGCATAATGCCGATGCGCAAGCGAAAATCAGCAGTCCGGCCAGATAGACCGATTTTGCACCGATCCGGTCGCCCAATACTCCGCTACTCAGCAACAGGCTCGCAAATGTGAGCGTATAGGCATTGACCACCCATTGAAGACCCGTGATATCCGAGCCCAGACTCGCAGCAACGGGCTCCAATGCGACGTTGACAATGGATGTATCTAATATGACGACGACGTAGCTGAGACTGGTCGCCGTTAATACCCGCTTTTGATGTTCATTTTCATTATTCACGAGCCCAAACCCCATTTATCAATTCTCTGTTGACTATAAGCCGGTGTGAACTGAGAATGCTTCGGAGCGTATCGAAGTGTGTAGTCTAGGATTTTCGTTAGCTAAAACGCATTAATCCGGGAGGCTGAAAGATGAGTCAGCACAATATCTCAACCGTTGCACATTTGATCGCGGAGCCGGTTCGGGCTGTGATTCTGATTACGCTAGCAAACGGCAACGCCTTGTCGGCGAGTGCACTTGCCGAAGCGGCGGGCGTGACTGCGCAGACTGCGAGTTCACACCTGGCCAAGCTGCTCGACGGCGGCCTGCTGACCGTCGAAAGCAAAGGGCGGCATCGTTATTTCCAGCTCGCCGGCGCGCACATTTCGCATGCGCTCGAAAGCCTCGCGTCGATCGGCCCCGTCACTCCAGCCTGGAGAAACACCCCGAACCGCTCGGCCCGCGAACTGCGCTTCGCGCGCTGCTGCTACGACCACCTCGCGGGCCAGGTCGGCGTCGCCGTCACTCAAAGCATGCTCAGACGAGGCTTCGTCGTCGAGGCCGGCGATCGCCAGTACGCACTCACCGCTTGCGGCAACACATGGCTGCAGGAACTCGGCGTCGATGCTGCCCCGCAGACCTCGGACCATACGGGGCACGCCCGGCAGTGCCTCGACTGGACCGAGCGGCAATACCACATCGCGGGACCGCTGGGCGCCCGTCTGATGGACGCTTTTGTTGCATGGGACTGGATGCGCAAGTCGCCCGTGGCGCGCTCGGTCACGATCACGTCCAAGGGGTGGGATGCGCTGGAAAAGCACTTCGACATCCGGCGTAATATGGGTGAAGCAGCTGCGCTGCTGCCGCAAACCGACCGTCCAGTCGAGGAGCAACCTGCGTTCGCATGAGACCACCGCAGCGCGGCCGAAGTGTGGCTATGCAGCTCGTGCGCGCGCCGCGGTGGCGCTTTGTATCTCGGTGATTCGGCGCTCCAGATCTTCGCCGGTGGAACGCCACGCGGGAACGCCATCGATCAGACGCTTGTGCCATGCCATCAGATCAGGATAGGCGTCGAATGGCGCGCGCGTGCGCGGAATGTGGCTAAACGGCGCGGCCAGATCGATATCGGCCAGCGTCAACGTGTGACCCACCACGAAGGGGCGATCGCGCAGATGAGCGTCAAGCACGGCGGCATAGCGATGGATAGACTTTAGCGCATCGCCGACCAGCGCCGCGTCTTCCGGATGTCCCTGAATCTGTTTGATGAAGCGTTCTTCGATCAGTATGGAGGGGCCACGACGGAAATGCTCGGCGGCCCAGAACATCCACTTGAGGGTTTCGAAACGGGCGGCGCCATCGGGCCACAGAGCGGAGCCCGCCTTCTCGGCCAGGTAAATCATGATGGCCGAAGCCTCGAACAGCACCACATCGCCGTCGACGAAAGTGGGGATCGTCCCGTTAGGATTCAGCGCCAGGTATGCCGCAGTGCGATTTTCTCCCGCGAACAGATTGACGAAGATGAATTCCACGTCGAGCTGCAGGTGCCGTGCTACGGTCAGGACGCGTCGCGTATTGCTCGATCCCCGATCGCCATAGAGCTGCATGTTGATCCCCTTGAAAACGCGCGAGCTGGCTGCAGCCGGCGGTTAATGACCCTTGCGGTTGAACTCTTCAGATCGAGCGCCATGCCGCCGTTATCTGGTTAGCCTGGCGAACCGACTGGTAGACCGCATTGACCATAGGCGCCGCGAGATAGGAGGCGATGCCCGCAGTCCAGATACGTTCGGGCTCGCTTGCTTCGGGCAGCCAGACGCGAAGATCCGGCGATACGCGTGGCGCTGTGACAGGCAACAGAGTATCTGCCGTCAACGCGAGCGAATCGTATGTTGCATGGAAACGTGGCCTGTGAAACCCCGTCGCGCAGATGACGGCGTCGAAGCTGTCAAGTGCGCCGCTGCTCCACTGGACACGCCAAAACTCGTCCCGACGCAAGCGCTCGGGCACGGCCGGCATCACCTGCAACCGGCCATCGTTGATGTAACCCAGCAGCTTCTCTGCGGTGCCGAGTGGCATTGCAAACAGATACCGGCCGACTGCGGTGGCGCAGTTGCCGAGCGCCTGGCTCCGCGCCTCGGGCGTGCCGTCGCGCAACAGCTGCTCCGCAAGGTCCATATAACGCACCAGGATGTTCTGCCAGTCCGTCGCGCCATGCCGGGCCAACCCGGCTTCTTGTGCGAGCCGTTCCGCCGCATTTGCGGATCGGTCGATCTGACTGCGCAACGGCCGACCGGCGACAGCCTCGGTCGATCGTGCAACTTGCCGCAGCAGACGCCGATAAAGCAGTGGGCTCGATAAATCGAGCCGCGCAAATGCTGCTTCGTCGATTGCGATGGGACATTCTCGCGGTGTCGCGGTGCGTACGGCAGGCAACCGGCCCGATGGGGACGCCATCACCACGGAGTGCCCGGCGCCGCATGCGAGCAGTGCCGCGTCGACCGCCGACAGTCGGCTGCCGACGACCAGAATGCGGGACGGCATTGCCAGATATTCCATCACGCGCCGCTCGGGGTACAGACATTCGAACAACGCCGGCGCGCCGATATGCGGTCGCAGCGCCTCCGGCAGGAACGGTGCACCGCTACCCGTGCAGATCAGGACATCGCTCGCTTCAAGCGAACTACCGTCGTCGAGCAATACGCGATACCGGCCTGTGGGCTGCTTCTCGATCCTCCGCGCGGCCCTCCTTAGATGACGATGCTGGACGCCAGCGTCGCGCGCCAGCATCCGATAGTGCGCATAGCGGTCGGCAAGGTAATGTGAAACGTGAAAACGCGGAACAAACGCGTCAGGCGAAACGTCGATTGCCTGCGCGTGAAGGTAGTGCAAGAAATCGTATGAATCGTCGTCGAGCAGAGACATCGTTTCGACGGATGTATTACACAGGAGCGCGGGCTCTGTCGTGGCAAAGGCGATTCCATTGCCGACGCCACGCGGATCGACGATATCGATGCGCGAAACGCTCCGGTTCCTGACTGCGCTGACAAAGGCCGCGATTCCCGCTACGCCCGCTCCAATAATGACAACCTCGCGCTTGCCCATCGCATCGAACATAGCCTTCCTTTTGCCCGGAACGGATGATTACCTCAGTGCATAGGCGGATGATTCTTTCACGCCTGCGCTGGATCGCCGTAGGCTGAACTCGCGTCGATGCGTGTGAGTGCAGGCGTCAACAGCCGCACGCCGTACCACCCCCAATAGACACGATGGCATTGAATCAGGCCGTGCTCAATCTCCATCATCTCCATGAGATCCACCTGTTCACCCTTCGGCGCTTCGCGAGGGTATTCCCACGTCAACTGCTGACCATTTGCGAAAAATGTGCCGGTCCGATACCACTGCCCCAGGTCGCCCGGGAACTTGCGAAGACTGTCTTCGAAGAATGTCTTGATCGCGATGCGCCCACGGATCAAGCCCGACTGACGTTCAGGATAGACGGCCAGCGCAAGCGGTGTTTCGAGGAGAGCATCTGTTGCATATAGCGCGGCAGTGCCGGCCAGATCCCTCTTGCGCACTGTGTCGTGCCAAGCCTCATAAATATGGGAGATGGTGGGATCGATAGTCTGGTTCATTGCACCTCCGCATTCAGATATGTTAGCGCGCCGCACCATGTCATTCGCTGCACACCGAGTCCAACTATAACGGCACGCAGTCGGCTAATGCTTCGATACGTATCGAAGTGTGCCGGAGCCGAGTGAGCGCGAATTTCGGCTTCTGGCAAGCATGATGGGAACGCCGTTCACAGGCGATGTTCATGGCCCACGTATCACAACGCTCCATCAACGGCGCTGTACGATGATATGGCGATAGGTGGCTGGGCGGCACGGCCCAAAAAAGCGGAAGGCGATTGACGAAGTGTTGTCTTTGACCTCGACCACAACTTCATTGAGTAAAGCAACATTGGTAGTAAGAACGGGCACTGATGATGGCGATTACACTCCGGCAGTGGTGCCAAGACTTGAAGCGGATCATCGTGCTCGCACCGTGGACGAAATTCACTCCTCTTTCTCGACTTGACGGCCTGGACGCCTGGGTCACATGTTCCGGCACGGCGAGCGGTCGATAGGCATTCTGCCTCGTTCAAGTTAGGGGCTGCGGGGCGATCGTTGACGATCTAGGCCAATCGGCTGAAGGGCCGATATTGGCGACGTTGTTCGTGCGATCGTCGAGCAGTAGCGGAAAGCCCGCGTAACTTATTCCATGAATCCGGACGTCTTCGGTTGTCAGCAGAAGCCTCACAGGCCTCGCTCCCGCAATATGGCCACCGCGGCCTTGAACCCCGAACTGTAGAGGTGCATCGCGAGATCTACGGCGCCGGCACCACCGATGCGCGAGCGCGTGTCGAAGAATCGCGAACCGGCTGCCACCGGTTCGAAGTGTCGGGTGCCGACACAGACATGCCAACGCCTGGAAGTCCGCGCCTTTACGGGAACGAACGTAGTGTCGATCACCGCATATGGAGCGATTATCCGGACGACATCCCCTACGTCCAACTTCTGCAGCGCTCCAGTTCTACGTCACTCGTTCTGGTCATCATCCCTCCCGGCTACCCGCCTTTTATAAAAAGGCTACTGCTCGACCACTATGCACGCCAGCACGGAAAATAGACAAGAGGTGCAGTAACAGGTTACGGTATATAAACCAACTGCTTCGAAGACGAGGGACAGCGCAACGCACGAACGCTCATGGGTCTCCTGGGTGATTCTGCTCTGCCCACAACATCATGAATGATAGAACGCGCCGGATTGCGCACCTGGACATGGACGCATTTTACGCGTCCGTCGAGTTGCTTCGCTATCCCGAGCTGCGTGGCAAACCCGTCGTGATCGGCGGCGGACGCAATGCGACGCCGAAAATCCTGGCCGACGGTACACGCCGCTTCGCACGGCTGCGCGACTATGTCGGCCGCGGCGTCGTGACCACCTCGACCTACGAAGCAAGGGCGTTCGGCGTATTTTCTGCGATGGGCATGATGAAGGCTGCGCAACTCGCGCCTGACGCCATTCTCCTGCCTACGGATTTCGAATCGTACCGACGCTATTCCCGGCTATTCAAGGACGCAGTTGGCGCGTTCACGGATCAGATGGAGGACCGGGGCATCGACGAGATTTACATTGACCTCACCGCCGTGACGGGTGAGTCCCGCGAGCTTGGGGACCGGATCAAGGCGGCCGTACGTCAGGCGACCAGCCTCACCTGCTCTATCGCGATCGCCCCGAACAAGCTGCTCGCCAAGATCGGATCCGAACTGGACAAGCCGGACGGTCTTACCGTTCTCACGATGGCGGATCTCGAGTCGCGGATCTGGCCGCTGGCCGCGAAAAAGATCAACGGGATCGGCCCGCGCGCAACCGAGCGTCTGGCAGGGATCGGAATCGCAACCGTGGGAGAGCTCGCCGCAGCGGATCCTGGTCTGCTCCAGGAACACTTCGGGCGCACGTATGCGGAGTGGTTCGCGCGGGTCGCGCGAGGTATCGACGATCGCCCTATCGTGGTTGCGTCCGAACCAAAGTCCATGAGCCGCGAAACGACGTTTGAGCGGGACATGCATGTGAATCGGGACCGCGTGACCCTGACACCGGCACTCACGCGTCTTTGCGAGCGGGTCGCCGACGATCTTCAGCGCAAAGGGTACGGTGGCCGCACCGTGGGTCTGAAAATCAAGTTTGCCGACTTCAGGATTGTCACGCGTGACCTGTCGCTGCCCGAAGCAGTAACCGATGCTGCGGCCATCCGGCGCGCAGCGGGCGAATGTCTGAAGCGCGTGCCACTGGATCGGCGGATTCGACTTATCGGCGTGCGCATCGGTTCGCTCGAGCGAACATCGGACAGCACATCCGCAGTGTCGCCAGCGCAGCACGAATTGCCTTTTGATCGCTAACGTTGGCCCCTTTAAACGACACCCTGTTTGCCGGCTTATCTCAGGACGGGGCGCATATCCGCCCGGTTGGACAGGTGGGCGTGAAGTATGTGATAGCGCTGAAATCTGGCGAATCACGCTCTGATCGCTGGAGGCTAGTCAGAGGCGCATGGCCAGCACATAAACTGGGACGAGACGGGCGCACTGCACGGGAGGGACGGGCTCACCCACCGCGTCTCCTTTGTCGATCACTATGCTTGCGGACATTGTCGGCCAATTCGGAGATGATCTCGGTGGCCGCGCCAATGATCTGGCTGAAATCGAATCCCGCCCGCGTCATCTCCCGATAGAACGATTTCGCAAGAATCTTTGATACCTGACCGGGGTTTTCTATCGATTGTGTGACAATATCCCCGATCGTCTGGTCGGTCGACTGTCTCAAAGCTATCTGAGCGAACGGAGAGACACTGAGTTTCTGCAGACGGTCCGCCTCGACCACCTTTCCGATGAATATGCTGAGTATGCGCAGTACGTTCAGGTCGTGGTTAGTGAACTGCGGCCGGCCTTGGGGGCCGGAAACTTGCACAAAGCCGGCAAACTTGCCGCGTAGCGTAAGAACGGAAAACATCCTGTGTCGGGACTCGCAATATTCGACGATCGCCGTCTTCGCCGAAGCATGGATTTCGCCGAAAGACGCGACGTGCCCAGCGCAGACCTCAGCGATCCGCTCATCGGCAGAAGTTGACACGATGCATTGCTTCGCACCAAGCGCCTCGGCGACCAGCAGCTCTGCTTCCTCCGGCACAAATATCGCTGACTGTAGGACCGTGCTCCCGGCTGTCCGCGTCTCGCGTTCTTCACGTCTGTGCTCCGAACTCTTCATGTGCGTTTCTCCCGGCGAACGACGATCTTACTTCACAGGCCGCGCCCGCGCATCCCATGCTCTCGAACCGGATCGCGCGAATGATCCTGCGGCGAATATAGCTTCGGGAGAGCGATCGGCGTTAAAGCCCAAGGGGGACGAGTAGCAGTCGGGCACCTCCGCCCTGTGCGATCTCGACGGTTTCGGGATTGTCGCCCAGGAAACTCCGCTCACTCACGGCGGGACGTCGGGCAGGAATACGGTTCGGCTGAACCGATCCGCAGGCCAACGGTATCCGCCATTGTGACGAAGCAATCTGACAAGGAGCTCGGTGATCGGGCCCGACAACCCAGGGTCAGGATCGCGCGCAGAAAAGAAAGGGGCCCCGGCGCCGTCAGGAGACGGGCACCGCCCTGTACACCCGGCTCCCTTATGCACCGCGACACGTCGTTGGTCGCTCGAGGCCGTGAGCTATCAGGCTTGGCTCCAGACCGCAGCACCACCCGAGGATGGTTGCCACGCGAACGACGCACCGGGGGAGACGCCACCGGACGCACGGCAGCGGTATGCACTGGAACTCGTACACAACGTCCTGCTCAACACCTGATACTGCATACTCGCATGGATCTGGCATCACGTCACGGTCGCCTACGACGACGGAAAAAATCCAGAAACGTGTACCATGAGCATGGTGATTCCTGTGAGTCGTCCCGGGCGAAGGCCTATGTGTTGGCGCATGCAGCGTCGCTACGAGCAACAACGCAATGCAGGCAGTACCTGCGACTGTGCATTCGGTGAACTCCATAGATACCCGGTCTGGACAATTCGAAAGGGCCGCACTCGATCATGCCTGAGGGGCACCCTTAAAGTAACGCCGAATTTTTATCAGGAATATCTCTCCGCATACCAGGGCGCAGTCTGTTTGTGGCGTGTTCAGCGCATCGTGCGAGCGCGGAAGGTTCCCCCCCATTGATGGACACGAGGTCACACACACGGTAGATTGCCATCTCTCGGCGGCCCCGCTTGCGCACGCATAGAACACACGCGGAACCCGTACCTCCCGGAGAGCTTCTAAGCACTTCCCAAAGTGGCCCTCCATAGTAGAGCCTGACGGTATTTCCAGTGTTCATCGTCACAGTCACCACAAATGGTTCAAACAGACAGGACCCGTACGTCATGCGGGTAGCAAGTTCACGACCTCCACACTGACCACACCACCATCACGAGCATCAATGCAGCCAGGCCAGTGTTTACGATCCGGCTCAATACAGGATTCGTAAAAAAATGACGCAGGTTACTCCCGGTTGCAAGCCAGAGAAAATCAAAGACCACGATCACGGCCATGCAGATTGCGGCTTTGATCAACACGTCCCACTGGTCCGAAATCCCTAGCGCAAACCCGCCGAAGAGCGCGGCAAATACCGCGTAAGCCTTGACATTGGTAATCCCAAGAATGAACCCAGACAGAAAACCCGGCGAAGCAACTTCCTCGGGGTCTGAGTGCGGTGGTGCTGACGCGATCTTTACCGCGAGGTACAGGATGTAAGCTACCGACACGGCAAACAGAACCGACGAAACGACCGGAACAGCGCGCAGCGCCACAAAGACCCCACCTGCGACCAGCGCGATGGCTGGAATCAGGCCCACCACGATTCCGAAATAGAACTTCAACGAACGCCGTAACCCAAATGACGCTCCACTGGCAGCGAGCGCGACCGTAGCGGGGCCAGGGCTTGCAAGCAGAGCGATGGAAGCGAGCGAAAAGGAAAGGACCGGCTTCAGGTCCGTGGCGGCCGTCAACAACATATCACCTCGATATATTCAAATAACCAGTACACGACACATCAACGGGGCGGCAGTCCATGTTCGTGGCAGTAGTAGATCGTGTCAAACCGACCCAGGAAATCGGCGACCTCCGGTGCGATTGCTGTTGCCTCGCTACCATGCAGCACCTTCGCGATCCGTTCGGCTATCCATTCCATCTCGGCTACCCCCATCCCCCGACGGGTGACTTCCACGGTGCCCAGCCTGATCCCGGTCTCAACCCCGCCCGTCTCGACGGAGTCCCAGGGCAAAGGCATTTCGTTACAGATAATGTTTGCAGCCTCAAGTCGGCGTACGGCCGTGCGGCCGCTCCCAGCAGGTCTGGAATCGACAACGATCTGGTGTGTCTGCGTATAACCGCGCTCCGCATAGAGAACGTTAATACCCCGGTCGTGAAGGAACTCCGCCAGCGCCTGGGCGTTCGCGACAACCTGACGCATGTAAACTGGTCCGTACTCGAGCATTTCCGACGCCGCCACAGCGAGGGCAGCGACGCGATTGATCTGGTGGCTACCCGTAAGAACAGGAAAAATCGTTTCGGCAATCGTGTCAGCGAGGCGGTCGGTATTCCAGCAGATGATGCCACCCTGGGGACCACTAAACGTCTTGCCCGATGAACCCGTCATGACATCGGCACCTTCGCCGAGTGGATCCTGGAACAGCCCAGCCGAGATCAGGCCGAGCTGGTGCGCGCCGTCGAAATATACGAGCCCGCCCCATTCAGATACGATGGCCTTGATCTCCCGGATCGGCAGTGGAAACAGCGTGAGCGTCATCCCGAGCCCGGTTACCGCGGGTCGCTCCTTACGCGCTATCGTCGCAAACTCGTCGAGGTTGATGCTCCCATCCTTCACCGAATAAGGAATGTCGATCACTCTCGTCCCGCGCACGCCCGGCGGACCGTTGGTCCGATTGCTGGTGTCGCCGCCCATCTGCAGTGGTGCGGTCATCACCCTATCTCCAGGTTGAGTCAATGCGGTGTAGGCGACAAGCGTGGCCGCCATGCCACCCATCAACCGGTGGTCAGCATAGCGCACGCGAAACGCCTTCTTGAGAAGTTCGACGCATAGCGACTCCAGTTCGTCGATGAACCGCATACCGGCGAAAAACCGGTTGTCCCTGCCGATATGTCCACCGGACGCACGGGTTCCTGCACGACTTGGTCAAGGTGATTCTTGAGTTTCGATTCGCCAAATGAGGTGGCCATTGCAGATCCTTTCGCGTTCGGGAAGCGTCTAATTCTGGGGACTCGTATGCCCGCCTTTATCGTGTGGGCAAAGAGATGGTATCTGGCGAGACCGGGACCGCTCCATAGCGTTTGTAAAGTGATATATTGAAAAATCGCTCATCATGTAAGGCCCGTCGTGTGAAAATCCTTCGATCCGCCAGGCTGCTCTTCGACGATATCGATCGTCATCTGATCAGCAGGCTTCACAACGACTCACGCACTTCCATACGAACGCTGGCAGCGGAGGTCGGACTCTCGGCTCCGAGCTGCAGCGAACGCCTGAAGCGACTCGAAGACTGCGGCGTCATCCGGCGGTTCACCATCGACTTTGACGCCGCGCCGTTGGGCTATACGATCCAGGCGATCGTGCGGGTGAAGTCCCTCACAGGCCAGTTCACCCTGGTTGAAAGACTGATCAAGGAAATCCCCGAATGTGTGACCTGCTACAAGGTCACCGGCGACGACGATTTTGTCTGCCACCTCTATCTGCGCTCGGTTGCCCATCTCGACGAGGTTCTCAAACGTCTGCATGGAAAAGCCGACACGCATACTTCCATCGTGAAGACTGCCCCGCTGGACAGACGACTGCCTCCGCTATAGCGCGGCGCGCCACCAGGAAAGCAACCGTTCCCCCTTGTGCCCGGCTTCTGCACGAGGCACGACGGCCTATGCCGGGGCGCTCGTGCGACCCGCCACGGCCCGTATCGGTTGCGTCGGCGTTGCACTGATGCGCGCGAGAAAGGCGGACAGCGGGCGACGTCCCCCTGCTGTTCCGGCGCCACGCCGCTGTTCGGGGTGACCCGTGAGCCTCCCAGGAAGCCGCTCCCGCGTAGCCATCACATCCCTGCGGCGGCCGCGCTGCCCGGTCGCACGCCGATCGGAGAGCTCCACGTGGGCAAGCGGATTGAGATGCCGGGTTTCCGCAAGGTGATCAGGAGACAGATGTGCATACCGCATCGTCATCGTGAGGCTATGATGTCCCAGCGCGCGCTGCAGGGAGAGGATATTGCCGCCGTTCATCATGAAATGGCTCGCGAAGGTATGCCGCAGCACGTGCGTGAGCTGCCCCTTCGGCAGCACAATCTTCGCGCGCTGCAGCCCCTCGCGGAACGCTGACCATGCCGTGCCGAATATGCGCTCGCCTTCACCGTGGGTCCTGAAGTGCGCGTGAAGGCCTTTCGCGAGTGACTTGCTGATCGGGACTGCACGCGCCTTGCTTGACTTGGTCTTGACGAACTGGATCACGCCGTTGCGTACCTGGGAGATACGCAGTCCCTCGGCCTCGCCCCACCTCGCCCCGGTGGCGAGGCACACCATGGAGACCAGCGTGACATGCACGTTCCGGCCCCTGGGCAACTCGTCGAGCAGGGTCCGCACCTGCGGCAGTGTGAGGAAAGTGAGCTCGTTTTCCTGAATCTTGAACGCCCGCAGATCCTCCAGCGGGTTCGCACGCTTCCATTGCTTGAGCCGCTTCAGCTCATTGAACACGGCGCGCATGTACGCCTGTTCGCGGTTCATGTTGTTCGCTGTAATCCCGGCGGCGAGTCGCTGAGCCCGATACTCCGCAAACATGTCTGCGGTGAACCGGTCGGCGCGCGGATTGCCCATTGCCTCGCACATCGCGAGCAGCCGCCGCTTCGTGTCTTCGCCGGAGTTCAGACCTGATCCGTGCAGCCGGTACCATAGCTCGACGAGTTCCGACAGCAGGCGTGCGTCCTTGCGTGCCGGCACCCACTCGGGTGTCTCCTGGACCTTGGCCTGCACGTGCCGCTTCCAGGCCTCTGCGTCAGCCTTCTTCGCAAACGTCTTTTTCAGCCGCTTTGCGCCCCGTCCCCCAGGCTGCACATTGACCTGCCAGCCGGATTTGACCTGTTTGATCGTCATCTCGACACTCCCATTCCCTCACCGGCCGGATGACGATGCCCCTAGGCTCAGGGACTATCGCTTTCGATTGCCTGGCATCCGGCCTGCAGGCACATAAAAGAGATCCCACACGTCCTGGTGAGCGGTTCGGGCATCCACCCCCAGTACTGCGCTTTGTGCTCCTGGCGCAACCGCTTCGGTGCGTCGTCTGCCGCCCGGGCGGTCCTTTCCGGCGATCCGCCGGCCTCGCACCGCGCGCTCCCCTTCCCGACGCTCCCATAGCTGCTGCAGTCCGGCATATTCCGGCGTGCCCGCCAGCCGGTACGCGACTTCCGCGAGCGGGCTGTCGTGCCAGTGCGCGAGCGGCCGGGTTCTCTCTGCCGCATACAGGCGCTCCGCGTCGTCCTCCGCATTGACCCGCCCTTCGCGGAACAGCCGGTCCGCCAGCTCGATCGACGCGTGAAAATACGCTGACGACTCAGGCGAATCCACGTGCAGGCGTTCGGGGAAGGTCTGCGCGGTGGCGGGTGCAGTATGCCCATTGGTGGCGTCCGTGATGCCCGTCGCGAGCCAGAACGCGTATGACGGGAACAGCCTCGCCAGCGCCTGCAGCATGTCCGATGTCACCTTCTGCTCGCGTGCATAGACCTTGCGCCATCGTCGCGACAGGACGCCCGTGCGCTCGGCAAGCCGCTCCCAGAATCCATGACCGCCCAACAGGGGCCGCCCCGGCTCCTCCTCGTCGTAACTGACACGCGCATCGTCACCAGACTGCTCCCGAAGCAGCAGGATCACACGGTCTTCCAAGGTAGTTGACACGATTCCATTCTCTCCAGTATAACATCCCAAAACGACCATTTATCCTTTTTGGGGATAAAAGTCCTTTGGGGGACTGATGTACTCCGGAGAGTATTATGGACCAGTCTTCCCTACCCGCCGTGGCGGCATTGCCGGTCTACGCCTCGCCGCTGGTCACCCGCGAACGTTTCGCCGAGCTGGTGGGCCTGCCCATCGGCGTGGTCATCGGTTTTGCTAACCGCGGTTACATTCCGACCGTGTCGATCGGGAAATACAGCCTCGTCAATCTCGAACTCCTGCGCAAGCGATGTCTTGAGCGCGAGTTCCCCGATTGATTCCTCTCAGAGCCGGGAATGTGCCAGGTCGTACTCCACCCGGAGACGGGTGCGCCAGCAACCACATGCGCCCGCAGCACAGCGCGGACGCCTTCGACCACGGCTACCTGGTGGGTCCATCGGTGCGATCGCGATCCGGCCGGAGGGCATCCGTCGGCCGCCGGGATCGCAGTAGCGGCGGGCACTCGACCGGCGTGCGATCGACAAACCCACATTCTTGCAGCAGCAAGCAGAAGGCTGCGGGCGCGATGGCCACGTTGCGGCCCGTGCGCACCTGCGCCATTGCCTGCAGAATCTCGCCAAAGTCGGCCAGTAGCCGCCACCCGTCGTCGAACACTTCCAGCCTTGGAGCCAGCACATGGTCGAGCCGGTACCAGCGCACCGCCATTTCGCCATACGTACCGGCGCCCGAGGCCGGTACGGTCCCAAAGCACACCTCGTCCACAAACGGCGTCTCCCGAAGCGTGACTTCGGCATACCAGGCCCGCTTCAGGTGCACGAAATATCGGGAAGATACTTTCTGAGGGTTCACGGTGTCCTCCGTCTACATCCCCCGGGATCCAGTTATTAATATGGATTCCTAATTATACAATCGGCTTCGAATGGCGGTTCGATTACTTAACGTTGACCTGCTTTTATCGCACAGCCCGGCAGGCCACTCTTCTCGTCATTGACCTGCTTTCCGTTTATGGTGTCCGCTCCAGACGCGATCCACCTCCTAAAGTTAGGAGGGCAAAAGGCGCCGCAGGACCGCGTTGCGTTGTCAACATATTGGTAAAATTGTGCGACCGGGAAACGCTGAAACCGCACGTCAGAGGCGCATTCTGGCGCGACTTACTCCGGTGAACCGATACGCATGATTCAGCCCGGTGGGAAAAATCCACAAAGGAGCAACGAATGGCGACTTATCGAGAACTCAAGGCAAAGGCTGAAAAACTGCTGGCCCAAGCCGAAGAAGCCCGGCTTGCCGAACTGCATACGGTCCTCGAGCAGGTGCAGGCCCTTGTCCAGGAATATGGACTGACGCCCGAACAGATCTTTGGGCGAAAGCGCACCCCGCTGAACGGCAGCGCCGCGCAGATACCGACCCCGAAATACCAGAACCCGAAGACAGGCCAGACGTGGAGCGGCCGCGGTCGCGCGCCCTTGTGGGTCAAGGGCAAGAATCGCGAGCGGTTTCTGATTCAGGCGTAGGCGCAACTGTCGCATTGCCGCTGGCGCCGGTCGATACCCCCGCACCTGGCACATGCGCGTCAAACCGGTTCGTGGCCGCATTCCGGACCGCTACGCACCGCGACATCAATCGGTCCCGCTTCCGGCAAGTTCACCCCGTGTGCTGCCGCACCCCGCAGCGACGCCATGCGGTCAACGCGCGGCCATCGCCTCCATCTTCAGGCAGCCTTAACGTCGTGTGTGGTCGTCGGTCGGGAAAGCATTGTCGCCGGACGACATAACGGAGACCCTGCGTGGATCAACTGGACATCTTTGCCAACAGCCGGGACGTCGCACTGCTCAACGATGCACTCATCGCCCTGCAGCGATATGACGATGCCGGTACACGTCGGGTGATGCAGGTACTGGCCGCCGAATTTCCCTGTGACCACCACCTGCCGGTCCTCGAGCTTCTTGTGAACGCAATCGGTGACGATGCCGGTACTGCACCCATTTGCAGCTACGTCGCCGCCATGGAGACTGCCACGCTGCTGACGGTACACGTCCGGGCTGCTGCAATTCAACTACTTGGCCATCGCGATGCCAAGGCGTGGCTGCCGGTGTTATGGAGACGGCTTGCGCACCGGTGTGCAATGCTGGCGTACAGCCCCCGGTATGCCGATTGCCACTCCGCAGCATTCTTGCTGGAGGCTGGCGACTGGGACGCCGCAAGGCGGAAAGTCAGCGCGACCGCATCGTGGCGACGCCTCCCGGCTCCCCTTGCATGGATGACCGAGGCGACCTGGCACATCGAAGGGATGGAGGCCGCATGGCCCATGCTGGCCGAACTCGCGTGGCTCTCGCCCTCCCGCTTTGACACACTCGCCGGCCGCCTCGCGGATTCCTCCCTCGACGCGCTGCTTCTTGCTTTCAACGCGAACTTCGAAGCTAATGGCGACGGCTCTGACCTTGCATGGTTTCCCGTATGGGCATTGATCGAGAAAACCGGCCTTGCGCGATGGCTCGCCCACGCCCAGCCGTCGCGCCAGCTCGCACCCGAACGTGCGATGCGGCTGGTCCTTGATCTTCTGATCCTCGAAAGGGACGGCCGGCAACGGGAATTGCTCGCACGCCGACGGGAACTGCAGGAATTGTCACCCGCCGTCTACAGGGCGTACATGCGCACGCGCTGACGCAGCCGGATATGTCCATTCCAGCCACCCGGCCTACCGGACACTGGCAACCCCTACAGCGATACCGGCTGTGCGCAAGGATCACGGGCGAGGCGATGCGATCCGCCCGGCGCTGCAGTGTCGGACCGGCGATGCCGTTCGCTTTGTCCATCCCGCAGCCGGCCCAGGCCTGTCCTCCATATTCCCTGGAGCAGCACAGCATCAGGGCGTTGACGCGCAAGCAGCCCCAGGAACCCGCGGCTACCCAATTGCGAAAGGTGGGCCTGCCGCCGGGAGAACAGGCATATGTCCGCGTGCATCCCGGGGGCGATCATTCCCCGACCTGTCATGCCAAGCGCGCGCGCCGCATCGACCGTCATCCCGTCGACCTGCTGGTTGGCATCGGCACCGCCGTCGTCCTGATCGAGCATTGCCAGCCACCGCGGCGCGCATTGCCCCACGTACGAAGGTCCGAGTCCGCATTCAAGCGCCACGTGTGCGCGCCTCGCGCGCGCTCCGCGAGGGTGACCCGGCAACCCATACGGACAGACGAGCAATGCGCCGGACTTTTCCACGAGATCCAGATCCCGTCTACCCAGGGCAGCAGAGACAAACAGACATGCAGTCGCATCAAGCAGGCCGAGAAACGACAGGAGCTCGATCTCGCTGCAGTAGAACCGCTCCCGGAAGTCCCTTGCCTTCTCATACGTGTCGCCCAGTGCGACGCCGAGATCCGCGCCGAGTCTCGCAGCAATGGTGGCGGCATCGACAAGCTCCTGGGCCGATACAACCTTCGAGGCGTCAATCAGCGGACGAAGCATGACGCCGGAAAGGCTGCCGCGGTGCGCTATTCTCAGCAACACCTCATTGTCCGGTGCGCCGCCCATCGCGGTATCGCGCCGCCCGCGGTCATTGAGCCGCACGTGCACGGTCATCGGCATGCCCCGCAATGCGGACATCACCAGCAGGCAATCGCTGACGTTTTCGCAGATCGTCCCGAGGCCGGTAACACCATACCCGGCAAGCGAGGCGCCAGGGAGACAGGCCATTCTGGGATCAACCCACGGATGAATCACGCCCGGCGTGCAGACGTACCCGGCGGCGCTGACACCATCCTGCAGCCTTGAGGTCCGTGCCGGTTTGATATCCCCGATGTATGCGCCCTCGATCTCGATGTCGGCCCTCGTGAACTGATGCGACTTCGAGTCGAAGTACTCTGCATCCCGTATCACCCACGCCACTGCATGTGGCGCTCCCTGCGTGTTGATCTGCATATGCGTGCCCCCGAAGATCGTCTTCAGGACCGGTCGCCCGGTCCAGCTCCCGGTCCGAACACAACCTTGTTCATCTGACACCCGAGTCCGTCGATCTCTGCCCGTATCACGTCGCCGTCCTGCAGGAAACGCCCGCGCTCGGCTCCGGTGCCAGCCGGGGTTCCGGTTGCAATCACGTCTCCGGGACGCAGCTCGACCCGGGACGATAGATATTCGATCAGGCGTGGCACATCAAGGATCATGTCGCCCGCGAGCTCGTCCTGCATTACTTCCCCATTGACCGACAGGCGCAGTCGCAGCGCGTCGATCTCGCCAATCACGCTCGCCGGTACGAGATATGGCCCGGCGGGCATTGAGGCCGGCATCCCCTTGCCCCTCAGCCAGTCGGCACCCGGAAAATCCTGACGGTATATGAGAGCGCGATCGGTAACGTCGTTCAGGATGAGACAGGCGGCCACAAAATTTGGCGCGTCCTCGCGTGCGACATGTCGTCCACGACGACCAATGACAATGCCGAGCTCCAGTTCCCAGTCCAGCTCCTCAGTGCCGCTTTCTGCATGGATCTCTCCGTCCGGCGGTGCGATGCACGAATTCGGCCGCTGGAAGAAATAAGGCTCACCCTGTCTGGACCGCTTCTCAACCATCCGCTGCGCAACCGGGCGTCGCTCGCCAACCGGCAGCCGATCGATCTCCGGATCACCGCCCCGCGTGACGATCAGCTCGACGAGCTGTTTCCTGTAATTGGCCGCCGAGCAGTAGATACTCGCCGCAGGCGAGACCGGAGCAAGGAAGTGCAACTGCCCGACGGCGAGCCATGCACCGCGCGGAACGTGGCTGAACGCCTGGCTGTGCAGAGCGGACAACTCCCCGATCAGTGCTTCCAGGCGCGGGTAAATGCTGTCGACAGTGGCCGTACCTTGCGACGGAAGTTCGAGAAGGCCGTCACCGGCCAGATCCCGCAGCGCAACGGCATGCTCCCCGACCACGACCCACCACTGGGCAGCCTCCTCGCGCATTTTCGCGTATGCGAGTGCAAACCCCCGTTCGAGTTTGAGAGCGTTCATTGGCGACTCCATGCAGCGGACGTGGGTAGCAGATCAGAACAGCGGATAGATCGTCTTGTCGTTCTTCCGCCGGCGACGCAGGATACGGTCAAGAAGCGTCTGCAGCACGGACCGCCTGGGGGGCGTATTGTCCTTTGCTGACCTGAGTTGCGCTACCTGGGACTTCTGGCCTGAGCTGTTCATATACCCTCCTGTGGAGTGAGCTTTACGTCGATGAATACGCACGGTGATGAAGTTGCAGAAGCGCTTCGTGAACCGTTTCCGCCACCGCTTCACATCCCGTATCGGTGAGGTGCGCCCGATCGACGAACAGCCAGCGATCGCGGTACGGATCGGCCGTCAAACGGGTATTCATGTCGATGAACGACACGCGGTGGCTGTTGCACAGCACCTCAACTGCACGCCTGAACTGCTTTCCTGTCGCCGCACCGCGGATCCCAGCCAGGGTGCCCGACTCGCCCGTATGGCGGTCCAGCGAATCAAAGATCACCCGCTCATGTTCATGAGGCTCACGCGCCATCCACGTGGCAAAGGGCTGCATCACGTAGGTGAGCGTGCAGTCAAGCCCGGCGGCAAGCGAGCTCCAGTGACCCAGGTCTCGCCCGATTTGCCGGACGGCCAGCGCAAGGCGCTCGCCTGGATCGGACTCTTCGCCGGGGCACGCATCGTCACGCTGAAGCGCAACCTCATGTCTGCGCGTCCGCTTCCAGAACGGGCGGCGGGGCAGATAGCGGGCATTCATATCGGCCATCGCCGTGGCGAAGTCGTGCGAGAAAAAGAAGTCACCCAGAGACGTTGCGAATTCACTCCGTGGATCCGCGAGTACGAGATTGTTCAGGCCGCTGAGAACGACGATATGGCGGATCGCCGGAAGCCGATCGCGCATCAGCAGAAAGAGGATGAGTTCCTGCGCCGACGTGAAGCCCCGTCCTCCCATGTTGATCCACGGTGCCTCGCCCACACCCGAGCGTGTCAGGATCGAGGGGATCGTCGAGAGGTCACCCGAGCAGCCCAGCCCCATCACGACGGAGCCGCCGATCAGCAGGTTTACCTCGGGCGCACCCGCGAGATTTGAAGGGGAGAAATTCGCCTCGCCTGCCGGGCCCATGCCAAGGCGAAATCCGAATTCATCCGTATTCACGACGTGGGAGACATAACGCGCCGGATGAAAGAACATGATATGCGGAGACCAGCGCAATGCCGCGCGCGCGAGCAGCCGGTCATACTCCCGCATCTGCGGTGTCAGCCCGTACCGTATGCGCTCCATGTCGTCCGCAGCGTCTGTCATGATGCTCCTCTGTCCTCGAGCGATATTTCCCGCTACGACATACTCGACATGTCCAGCCGGCGCAGCCGGTCGGGAAGCACACGATAACTGTCCATCGCCGGCTCCCACTTCCTCGCCAGCGGATCGGACCAGAGCCGACACACGATCGCCAGCGGAGACAGCAGCAGAAAAAACACGACGCCCGCGAGCAGGCGCCCGGATATCGAAATGGATGCATGCATATCACGGCCTCCGCGATCTGGTCAGTCCAATGCAAATTCTTCTTTCCATGCCGTATCCGTCTCGCGGACCGGCTGCTGGTCTTTCAGTAGCACACAGTTCCCCATCACGAGGCAGTCCATCTCCGTCCTCATGAAGCAGCGATAGGCGTCCGACGGAGACTCGACGATCGGCTCTCCCCGCACGTTGAAGGAGCTGTTGACCACCATCGGGCAACCGGTGCGTTCAAAAAACTTCGTGAGCAGGCCGTGAAACCTGGGATTCGTTTCGCGGTGCACCGTCTGGATCCTGGCGGAATAATCGACGTGCGTGATTGCCGGAATGGTGGAGCGCGCAACGTTGAGCTTCGCGATCCCGAAAAGATTCTCGTAACCATGGTCGACCGGCAGGCGCCG
This sequence comes from Paraburkholderia sp. USG1, assembly GCF_031570135.1. Classification (NCBI taxonomy): domain Bacteria; kingdom Pseudomonadati; phylum Pseudomonadota; class Betaproteobacteria; order Burkholderiales; family Burkholderiaceae; genus Paraburkholderia; species Paraburkholderia sp. USG1. Next base: position 127,237 of record NZ_JAMWXW010000017.1, read on the forward strand.
CTGATCTGCAACGGGCGCCACGATGAGCATGTAGGGGCTCGGCCGGTCCAGCCCGAACCAGTCGGATACATGTTCGGCAAGCACCGACGGCGCGAATGGCCGGAACGACTCCCTGAACTTGATTTTCAGGTTCATCGTCGTCTGCATGCTCCGGCTTCTCGGGTCTCCGATGATCGAGCGACTCCCCAGCGCCCGCGGCCCGAATTCCATGCGCCCCTGAAACCAGCCGATGACCTTGCCTTCAGCCAGCAGCTCGGCCACGTATTCCAGCAGATCGCTTTCATCAAGCCGGTAATACGGCGCATCGACTGACTGCAGGTAGCGCATGATCTCTTCATCGGTATAGGCCGGTCCCAGATAGCTGCCCTGCATGGCGTCCGCCGTCCCGGACACAGCTCTCGTCACACCCGGCGTCTCGTAATGCGCTACGAGCGCGGCGCCGAGCGCGCCGCCAGCGTCGCCTGCCGCCGGCTGGACCCAGATGTCCTCAAACGGTCCTTCGCGCAGCAGCCGGCCGTTTGCCACACAGTTGAGTGCGACTCCGCCGGCCAGACACAGATAGCGCTCCCCGGTCTCCCGGTGCAGGGTCCGGCCAAGGCGAAGTACGACCTCCTCGGTCACAAGCTGGATCGACGCCGCGAGGTCCATTTCACGCTGGGTCAGCGGACTCTCCGGCTCACGGCGCGGTCCACCGAACAGTCGGGCAAAGCGGTCATTCGTCATCGTCAGGCCCGTGGCGAAGTTGAAATACGCCATGTCGAGCCGGAATGTGCCGTCGTCCTTGAGATCGATGAGCTTCGAAAGGATCACATCGCGGTAACGCGGCACACCATAAGGCGCAAGCCCCATGAGCTTGTACTCGCCGGAATCCACCTTGAAGCCGCAGTAATAGGTGAATGCCGAGTACAACAGGCCGAGGGAATGCGGAAAATTGACCTGCCAGAGTGGCGTGAGCGATGTCCCGTCACCCAGCCACGCGGATGTCGTCGCCCACTCTCCCACCCCATCCAGACAGAGGACGAGCGCACGGCTGAACGGTCCCGGATAGAACGCCGATGCCGCATGCGAAAGATGGTGCTCCGAAAACAGCACCTGCGGCAGTTCCGCTTCGGGCAACCCGGACACCGCGGCGAGCCCCCTTGCCAGCGACGAGCGCACATGCAGCTTGTCCTTCATCCAGACCGGTAGTGCCTGAGAGAACGACGGGAAGCCGCGTGGTGCAAACGCGAGGTACGTCTGCATGAGCCTGCTGAATTTCGCCAGCGGTTTGTCGTAGAAGACCACCGACTGCACCTCGCCAAGACCGATTCCACCCTCACGAAGACAATATTCGACCGCGTGTGTCGGGAAGCGGCTGTCCTGCTTCTTCCTCGTAAATCTCTCCTCCTGGGCTGCCGCGACGATACGCCCGTCGACGACAAGGGCCGCGGCACTATCGTGATAGTAGGCAGAGATACCCAGGATCGCTTTTCCCGTCATGGCAGTCACCATATGGTCGGTGAAATATCTTCGTGGCCTGCACTCGCTCTGGCTACGGCTGTCGCGTGAGTAATGCGGCTGCCCGGTGTCTAGCAAGACGTACCCAGCCGCGAACCCCTTCCGGGGGCTTCAACGCGCGATAACCTGTCCATATGCGATGCCACTCGCGGTCAATCACTCGCCCCTCACTGTGCGACGCGACACCGTCGAGGTGCAGGGTGATCGCCTGCAGAGCCATTGCCGTGTGGCCAGTCGACACATTGTCGATCGTGTTGTGAAGGTCGACAAACGCCGAGCTGTACCCGTACTTTCTGAGCAGATCGCGCCCCTGCCGGTAGCTTCCTCCGACGCCCGACAATTCCATCGCCAGATTCAGGCCCAGCAACTCAGGAAAGAAGCGCCGCGGGAATCTCGATATCGACAGCCAGAACACGGGCACATCGAACGCCTCGTCGTCGAAGCCGCGCCAGAACGCGAATTCACGTGTGCCGAATCCGGGCAGTTCGACGCCCATCTGACGCATGAGCTCACGGTACACATTCGGGTGATTTTCCGTGACCGATCCATTGCCGAGTTCGTCTGCATAGATGTGATACAGCAATGAACCGATCGCACTCCCGCAGGACACCACAGACGAAAACCGTTGCAGCCAGCCTCCGTCGATGAACACCATCGGACAGAGCTGAACCGACTGGTGGATGACCTCCTCGCGTGACTGCGTAATGGCGCCCGCGTCAGCCTGATACGAATCGACCTGCTCCCGATGCTTCGCATCCAGCCAAGTCTTTAGCGCCTTCGCACTGTACGATTCGAAAGGCAGCCCGCGGTCATCACTGCCCAACCCGAGGCCCGTCCGGATGAGCCATTCGGACGCAAACTGCCCCCCCGCCTCGAGTGCCTGCGGGTAGGCCTCGACATTGAGCAGGCGGTGATAGAGTTCCCGCACGTTGTATCGACGCCCATCGGCCCGGTCGACCGGGGAAGCGGTTGTGTAGCGCGCACTGCTGCTGTGCGCCGGCGTGATCCCGGCAGCGGGTGTAGGCACGCTGCGCGGCATGTCACCAGCCGCTTCGCGTCGCACCTGGGCCGCAGACGCATCTGCGTTCGACAGGCTGTCGATCCAGACCGCTATCGTGTCGAGCTCCGCCGGGGTAAATATCCTGAACATCGGACCGCCGAACTGCACCAGCTTCGTCAGTAGCGGGCTTCTTCCCGACTCACCTGGCCTCACATAGGGAGACCTGGCCAGTTCATCGAGCAACGCTGCAGCATCGGTATGCTGCGGGTCCAGATAGTCGTCAATGGTGTGTCCTCGAAGACGGGGATGACGATGGTAGCCAAACGCGTGCGACGCCTTGCGTCTGACAAGTGCCAACATCTGTGCACGCGGCGAGAGCCCACCCCGATCAACCAAGCCCGCCACCGTGTCCAGCCAGTGTCCCGTCAACAACTCTGCGAGCGCGAGACCGGTCCCGATGCGTTCGATGGCAGACCGGTTCATTTCGTCCAGTCCGCTCACTGCGGTACCCGTTTCGAGGTATGCCTGGATCGCCACCGTTGCGGCCTCAACCAGTTGCATCCTCATCGCTTCCGAACTGTGAAACTGCCAGTAGGCAATGGCAGCGCCCTGTCCCCGGACAAAACCTTCGGCGGCACGGATAAGCGGGCATAGCCCATACACTGCGCGAAACAGGTTATAGCCGAGTATTTCTGGCAAAAACGTTTCGGGAAATTCCGACAATGCAAGTGTAATGGCGGGTTCGCGCCAGACCGCAGTCGCTATCTGGTCGTCGTTCGCAAATGCCCATGTCGTTACGGGCGGAAGTGCGATGCCCAGTCCGTACAGCGACTCCAGATATCGATGCCCGTTATTGGCCGAGCAGCTACCATAGCCGGCATAAAGCGAATGAGCACGCAGCAAGGCTGCACTCGACGCAGTATGGGATCGCAACGGCCCAAAGGCATACTGGATCCAGCTCCCTTCGGTCACGGCAATGGGGGCATACTGGCGAAGCAGCAACCGCCAGCCTCGATCATCAAGTTTGTCCACCCATCCACTGACGCCGGCCGCGCGTTGATTGCACACAGCGCTGCTCACCTCAAGCATGTCCTCAAGGGAACCCGGCTTCAGGCTGCGCTTTGCATCACCTCCTGTCCACGACAACCCGACCGTTGCGATTTCCCGGCTGACCGCTTCCCTCGCCTTTGCACGCACCATAGGCGATTCCGCGTCTGCCAGCAGAGCATGGAACACCTGCGTCCAATCGCTCTCTGTAAGCGCTGGCGCGCGAAGGTCGCGCTCTCTCACACGCGCATTCATGACAATACCCCTTTCTCATTCGGGACCAGCAATGATTGCCTCGGAACGGTCCATGGCGTGGTCATTGACCCGCATGCCTGTCTCATCCCAACTCTCATTCAAAACGAATGTCGCGGTTTTCATGCTCAGTGATGCCGCATAAAACGCACTGAAAGCAGGCAAGATCTTTATAGCAGGACGGGTAGAGTCACGACCAATACAGATTTCGTCGGGATCGATACTTTTTCTGTGACTGCTTTAACAGCCCGTTGGCATGCGGGCATCTGTTAATGCAGTCACGATTGATCGCAGCAGGCCGGGCGGGAACCCTGTTGTTCCGCCGCTACCACTTCCGCCGAAGGCAGATTGTCCAGCGCTGTGTGATTGAAGAAGAATCGCAGGAGGGTAGCTTGCGGGGGTGGCAACTGCTCCTCGCGGCAAATCACAAATCCGTCGATGTGAGCCTCGTCCCCCGAGACAGCCATGTACCGCACGCCCGCGCGCAACGGCATGGCAGCCGATGCCGGCAGCAGGGCGATGCCAAGGCCCGCCGATACCAGTGTCATCATCGACGACAGTTGCGGTGCAGCCGGGCCAGGCTTCAACATCAATCCGTGACGTTCGAACAGACGGTGAACCTGGGCATTCAAACCGGAAGCCTGGCCCGCCGACGACAGCACGATGTGACGGTCCGCCAGCGACTCAAGCCGCAGCGTGTCGTGCATCGACAGCGGATCATCCAGCGCGATGGCGGCGACGACCTGCTCCCGCAGGTGCCGCTCGATGCGCACGCCTCCCAGGTCAGCCGGTGGGGCGAGACGCGATATGCCGATATCGACCTGCCCGCCCCTAACCCGCTCATTCAGGATGCCTGATGGCATCTCCACCAGAGTCCATTCGATATCGGGAAACTGTAACGCGGCAGATCTCAGTGCAGCGCCGAATCCGGCATTCAGGGATACGGAGGCAGAATACCCAATCGTGACCGGTCCTGCGGCGCCCCGCGAGAGCTTCCTCGCGTAGTCTTCAGCCCTCACACAGTCCTCTACGATTGCTCGCGCGAACGGCAGAAATCTCTTGCCGGCCGTCGTCAACTGGACGGTCCTGCTCGTTCTCTGGAACAACGGGAATTCCAGTTCGGCCTCCAGCAGCCCGATCTGGCGAGTCAGAGGCGGCTGTGCGACATGCAGTCTCTGCGCCGCACGCCCGAAATGCAACTCGTCTGCCAGAGCTACGAAATAGCGCAATCGTCTCAGATCCAGCATAGCGTTCTGCCCACGCGATCATCACCTGCTCATGCGGTGCGCCGCGGCGTGCATGAGCAGGCACGCTCGCCCCTCGCCGGTCCCGGGCCTTTCCGGCCCGGACATCTGACGCAACAGACGCGCTCACCGCGGGGAACATCTCACACCGTGCATCTACAGCACCCCCAGCAGCCTCCACCATGTCCAGTCCAGTGGCAGCAGGGCAACCACCGTGATTGCGCCAAGCGAGACGCACAACCTGGTCCCGTCCCGCAGGGAAACCCCGCCCATATGCATCGCAATCATCATGGGCGGAGACTGGTACGGCAGAAAGACCGTGGAGAACACCGGTACCTGGAGCATCAGCACGGTGTACAGCGGCAGACCGCTCGCATGCGCGAACTGTCCCGCCACCGGTGTCAGGACCGCAGGCAGCCCCGGCAGCGTCGTCAGTAGTCCGATGAATCCTCCGATCAGCTCAAGCCAGATCGTGTTCGCGAGTGCATGGCCCGGCGTCATATGCAGCCACTGCAGTAACAGACCGGCGGCCCAGCCCCCGAGGCCCGATTCCGAGATCAGCGCGCCCAGTCCCAGAAACCCGGCGACGTACACGAGCGGGGTAAGGTGGACCTGGTCAGTGAAGTCCTTCACTGGGACGATGCCCGTCTGTGGGAGCAGGCAGGCCACGCCGGCCGCGAGACTCACCCACGCCGGCGAAATGCCGTGCCAGAAGTCCGTCGCATAGCACAGCAGCGACAGGCCAAGGATGACCGCGAGCGCCCACTCGCGTCGGGACAGACGCTCGCCGTTCTGCTGCGGCCGGCAGCTGCGCTCGATACGGTCGGGAAACAGCCGGCAGATCAGCCAGACGAGGATGACGGTCTTCAGCGCGCCGAGCACGGGAAAATGCAGCAGGAAGTACGGACCATAATGCAGGTGGACGCCATAGAGTGACTGCGCCGCGCCGAGCAGCACCGAGTTCGGGATGTTCGCTGGCAGGATCGTCGTCGGTGGCATATAGCTTCCGGCCGCGACCGCCATCACCAGGCCCGTGCGCCCGCGACGTCCGGCCTCAAAACCCAGACGGTCGGCCAGGGTCAGCGCGAGCGGGGTGAGCAGCAGGACCCGCCCCGTCGTCGATGGCATTACGAATGCCAGTGCGACGGCGCCGAGCGCGAGCGCCGCAACATAGTGACCGTACGTCTCGATACGCGCGGCCAGCAGGAAATTGCTGAAACGGCCCGCGAGCCCCGTCACGCGTACCGCCACGCCCGTGATCGCGCCGCCGAACACCAGCCACCAGGCGGGGGACGAAAACCCCGCGAAGACGGTCTGTGCGGGCGCAACACTGAACAGCATCGCCAGGAGAAAAAACAGCAGTGTCGTCACAGGCTCCTTCAGCAGGCCCAGCGCCCATGAACAGACCGTGAAGAACACAAGGATCGCCGCCTGGGACATGGCCACCGGATAACCGCGGATGAGCGGCACATACCGCGTCAGGACAAGTGCCGCGACCACCCACAGGATCAGCAGGCCGGAGCCGATCAGCTCACCGTAACGCGCATGCAGTGACCGGCGCGCCGGACTGTGCGAAGGTCCTTCCGCGTCGACCCTGACAGCCTTCAGATCACCCATTCCCGTTCCTCCCTCGCCGTCTGAAGTCTCGCTCCTGAACTGCTTTCATCATAGGCAGTCGTACAATGGCGATGATTCGACTGACAGACATCTTCTTACGAAAATATGCCAAGCCGTGATGCCTGGGACCCGCAGCCCAAACTGGTGCCGACACGCAGGGAGCCGGTCATGGCGCACCTGCGCCTGCCACCGTCGGACGGCATCATCGAATGGCACCGGCATACATGGGGACAGATCGCCTGCCCTCGCGTGGGGAGCATCCGGGTGAGCGCACCCGGCATGATGTGGATCGTGCCGCTCTGGCGTGCGGTGTGGATTCCGCCCGGCATTGATCATCAGGTGGTGATGCTCGGACACGTCGAGTTTCATGCCCTCTACATCGAACCGGGGGCGTCCCCGCTACCCTCTGATGCGTGCTCGGTCATCGAGGTCTCAGACCTGATGCGCGTGCTGACCGGGTCACTTGCCGCCAGCACGCAGGCTTCGCCCCGCCACCGGCAACTCGCCATGCAGTTGCTGCTCGAGGAAATTCGCGGTGCACCGACGCTGCCCCTGGGCCTGCCGTTGCCCACGGAACGGCGGCTGCGCACGCTGTGCGCGGCGATGATGGAAGAGCCGGGCTCGCAGCGCACGCTCCAGGAGTGGGCCCGCGTGGTCGGCGCAAGCGACAGGACGTTGGCCCGGCTTTTCCAGAGCGAACTGAATACGAGCTTCGCAATCTGGCGTCGTCAGTTGAGACTCTCACGTGCCATCGACCTCATCGGCCGGGGCGTTCCGCTGCATGTGGTCGCCGCCGAACTCGGCTATGCGAATGCGCCGGCCTTCTCCACCATGTTCCGGCATGCCCTTGGCTTTCCACCCTCGCAGCTCACAGGCACGGCAGCCACGCGGCGGCGCTGAACCGTCCCCGAAGCTCCTTTGTGCTATCTCACCACCCGTCGTGTCGCGCGGCCGCTTCAAGCACAGTCGCTGGCGTCCGGGCTAGCCGTGCATGGGGCGCACTGGACATCGCGACGATGCTGGACATCAGCGTGCGTCTGCACGGGACTGATCATCCATATAAGTGGCACGTGAACGATAGGGAGGAGGGATTCGCCGTTCTCGACGGGACGGTCGACATGCATCAACGCGAGGCGGAACAGGCGCATAGGGTGCAGACTGCACGCCAGTGACGTTTTCCGTGCCGGGGTGGGATGCGAACATGTCGTGCGTCCCCCGGGCGAAGCGCAGTTCTCGACATCGAACACGAAGGCAGCATCTGACCTTCATATCCCGTATGCCGTACCGCAATCCTGCGACCGGCCTGGCACCCGTCGCTGTACAAGATCAGTTCACGATCCGGCAGACACCCCAGGGTGTCGTGAGGATCTCCCCCGCCTGCAGCCGGACGTTTCCAACCGCACGGGCGCGGAACGTCACCATGCGGCCATCCTCTTCCGTATAAGGCCCGATCTCCACGACCTCAAGCGCCAGGCCGTCCACCTGGATGCGTGAGCCGGTGAACGCACTCGTTCGCTCCCGTTGCGCGAGCGCGCCCGCAAGTGTCAGGCGACGGGGTTTGTCCGCCACATCGACATCGTCCGTTGATTCAGTCTCAGGCTGCACAGGCATGACTATGTCGTTGCTTGACCGGGGCCGCCATTGTAGCAAGCGCCTGGATCGCAGCCGTGCGGATGTCGTGCTGCACACGGGGGCCGACCAGACTCGTTCTCCTGAACGATGTGACGTGCCCGGCATTTCGGGCCTTGCGTCTGGCGACATACGCGGCACCGGCTTCTGGTTGCGCGTGGCGGACCGTATCGCCCACAACGACCCGACTGACGGGCGATCGTATTGCACATGACGGCCAGCCGGACGTCTCCCTTCACTCACGTTTCGGGCCGGGCTTTCGTGCATTCGCACCGGGCCGCCTGCGGCGTCCCGGCCCTGCCGGGCTTCAATCCCTGACGCAACACCTCAACCCCTGAAAAGCCTGATCAGGTGGTGGCCGCACAGGCGGCCACCACGATCCCGCTCGCCGCGAGGCGGCTCATCCCGGTCAAACCCGGAGCTTCGCAGCCGCCTGCCCCCTGAGTTCCCGCCCGACACCCGCGACCGTAGCCGATGGCCGCCCGGCGTCAAGGGGCGAGGGACCGTGTTGCCCGCACCCCTCCCTCGCCTTTTTCCTTGACACCGGGCGGCCATCGGCTCCTTGAGTCGCACGGGCGCGAACTCAGGGGACTGGCGGCACCACTGCCAAACCCCGGGTTCCACCGGGACGAGCCCAACCCCTACGAGGCGGGCGGAATCTTGGGGCCCGGTCAGCGCAACACCCCTCAACCTTTTTGCTGTGGAGAGTGTCATGCAACTCGCTTCTTCCTTCCGTTACGGTTCCCCGATGCTCCGTTCCGACTCGCCGCTGTCGGACGACCAGATCCGCCGTGTTGCTCCCTCGATTTTCGCGGATGGCAAGCACGAAAGCCGCTCCGACCGCTACACCTACATTCCCACCATCGACGTGCTGCGCGGTCTGCGCAACGAAGGCTTCCAGCCGTTCATGGTGTGCCAGACCCGCGTGCGCGCCCAGGACAAGCGCGAATTCACCAAGCATCTGATCCGCATGCGTCCTGCGAGCGAAATTACCGGCGAGGATGTCAACGAAGTCATCCTCCTCAATTCGCACGATGGGTCCAGCGGATTCCAGTTACTCGGTGGCGTCTATCGCTTCGTCTGCCAGAACGGGATGGTTGCGGGCGAAACCATCGGCGAGGTCCGCGTCCCGCACAGGGGCAACATCGTGCAGAACGTCATCAACGGCGCGTTCGATGTGCTCGACGGCTTCGACCTGATCCGCGAACAGAAGGACGGCATGAAAGCCGTCACGCTCGACCGCGACGAACAGTACGCGTTCGCGCGCTCCGCCCTCGCGCTGCGCTACGACCCGTCCGACACCGAAGCACCCGCCCCCGTCACCGAAAGCCAGTTGCTCGCCCCGCGTCGCTTCGAGGACCGCCGGGACGACCTCTGGACCGTATTCCAGAGAACGCAGGAAAACCTCACCAAGGGCGGCCTGCATGGACGCTCGCGCAGCGGACGCTCCATGTCCACGCGCCCCATCACCGGCATCGACCAGAACGTGAAGCTCAATCGCGCGCTGTGGATGCTCGCTGACGCCATGCGGCAGATGAAGTCGTAGCGACCACCGGGCGGCGTACCGCGCCACCCACCATTCATTGATCAGGACTCCTTTCCGGGTCAAGTCCTGATCACTTCTGCAACACCGACCCGGAATCATCTTTCCAACTTTCTGGAGTCAGTCATGCAAGCCCAAGTCGAAACCCCTGTCGTTGACCCCGCCGAACCGGCCACGCCGCTTGAAACCAGTTTCGGCAATGAACAACCCGTCATCGCCGTGCCGTATTCGAGCCTGCACCCTTCGCCGCTGAACGCCCGCACCCGACCGCTCTCAGGCATTGAGGGACTCGCCGCGAATTATGAGAAGCATGCCGTAATGCGAACCTGGCCTCAGGAAGTATGTTTGGTGGGTATCAAAGGGCACATTGCTTCGCATTACGGCAAGATCACAGGGCGTCGAGCCAGGCAAGCAAGTTTGGGTTACGCCGCCATCGCGGTGGGCTACCAGGTCGAGTCGAGCGATCTACCTGCTCAAGGGCGAGCCGCTTGGTCTCGATGTTGGCTCGAGCATAGTGGTTCGTCGTGTCGAGACTGACGTGCCCAAACCAGTTCCTGATCACCGTAACGTCGACTCCGGCGGCTATCATTTGGACACCAGCGGTATGGCGGAACGTATGCGGATGTACGCGTTTCTTTCGCAGCGACGGCGAATCGTACGCGGCGGCTCGCACGTACTGTGCGAGCTTAAATCGCGCACCAGCCGCGCTGAGTGGTCCGCCATATCGATTGACAAACAGCGGTTCGTTATAGGGTCTAGGCTGCCGTTCGAGAAGGGCTTTGAGCAATGCCGCTGTTTCCGGCCAGAGCGGACATATTCGCGCCTTGCGCCCTTTGCCGTATAGCTTGACCTGAGCCGGCGCCGTCAACCGGATGTTGCTGGGACAGACATCCAGCGCCTCCTGGATACGTGCTCCAGTGTTGTATAACAAGGCCAGGAGAGCATGATCGCGTTGCCCTTCGGGCGTCGAGCGGTCCGGCCGGCGCAGAATCGCAGCTACTTCATCGCCGTCGAGGTAATCGGGTTCAGGTTTGGGACCCTTCTTGGTTGGGATGGACAATACCGCGGCGCATTGCATGGCCGACAACGGCTCACGATCCGCAACGAATCGGAAGAATGACCGAATCGCCGCTAGCCGGCAATTGCGCGTGCCGATCGAGGTACGCCGCTCCGACTCGCTGTGTTTCAAGAACGCTAGAACTTCGTCGGCCGTCAGTTCATCCAGCTTGAGCGCGCTCACTGGACGGTGGTGTCGTCTGGCCACGAATTGCAAATAGAGTTTCCAGGCATCGCGATAAGACAAGACCGTGTGCCGCGAACAGTTGCGTTGCTCCGCAAGCCACTCATGGAAGAAGGCATGCAGCCAGTACGCGAGAGACTCCCTGTTCATGATGCATCCCCCTGCGCACGCAGCACGTCGACGCTGTGTTGCCGATACCGTTCGCTCGCCTGCCGAAGCAACTCCGGGGTGCTATGTAAGTAAGCGAGTGTCGAGCCGATGTCCTTGTGGCCAAGGTAGGTAGCGAGATACGGCAGATGGGCTTGTGGATTCACGCCATCCCGATACCATTGCGTCATCCGATGCGCGACGAATGTATGTCTGATATCGTGAAGCCTCGGCCCCTGGCGTCCATGTTCAGTCTTTAACCCGGCACGACGCATCACGCAGCGCAGAAGCTCCTTTATGGTCTTTCGACTGTATCCGCATCGTAATAGCGACGCCCACCACATCGGGGCGTCCTCCTCGACCGGTGCGCCCGAAGCGGCGCGGTCAGCTACATAGGCGCGCAATACGTTAAGCGCACTGGGTGCCAGTGGCAAACGGCGCGATTTGAAGAATTTCGTCTCTCGAACTTCGAGTAGTCCGGACTTCAGATCCAGGTCCCGCAACCTCAGGGCGGCGATCTCACCCACACGCAAGCCCGCGCAATACGCCAAAGTGATCATCGCATGCAAAGCAATTGGTCGCAGAGGAGATCTCGGGGACGGGAACGCTCGGGCGGCATCGAGCAACGCTCGGATCTCAGCTTCGGTGAACACATAGGGACGCCGTTCTTGCTCGACTGTTCGGCTATATAGTCCCGCCGCGACTGGCATGATCGAGACTGCCGGGTCCTTCCGACGTAGTGCCCTTGATAGTATGAGCCCGCACTGCTGTACTCGGAACTGATGGCGTATGCGGTTGCTTTCTTTACTCCAGGCATCAAGTAGCTGGGGAAGTTTGGCAGTTGCCAGATCAGGATGCTGTTGCAGAAACCGGTCGAAGTATCGTAGATCGCCCATACGGGCCTCGTATCGGTAGCCCAGTGACTGCATCCGTGCAACGTGCTCGCACATCATCGGACCAAGCACGCTGCCCCATTCGGACAATGGTTTCAGTCGCTGCAAAGCACTTTCGTAGTCGCTTTCCAGTAAGGCACAGACGATCGGCCCCAAGTGCCCACCATACTGTGCGCGCAGTTCCAGCAAGGGATGGGAACATCCCCCTTCCGCCGTGCGCCACTTGAGGTAACGGGCAATCACGCGAATTCGGCAGATCACATTTCTCAATGACAGCCGCTGGGTTTCCTGCTTCAACCACTCGCGTAACGGTACTGTCCCAGCCTGATCGGTGACGGACATCCTTCCATACAGTGATTCTTCGAACTCCAGCAAGATGCTACGGTAATGTCTGCATGATTCGGGTCCGATCGACTGCGTGTCAAGGAACCGGCTGACGTTCTCTCTGGTATTCATGACGCCGCTCCCTGTGGAAGATCCAACGAGATCGCCATCAAATCATCGGTCGCCAGTTTGAGGTAGACGGCCGTCGACCGTTCGCTGCGATGTCCGAGGACATCGCCGATCACCTTAATTGATACACCACCGCTGAGAAGTGACGCGGCACGGCTGTGTCTCAGCACATGTGGTCCGCGTTTGCCCGGTAGCGAAACTCCGGCGGCCCTGAACCGACGACTTATCATGCTATGAAGGGCAGCACTCCCCGATAGCGGCTGGTATGGTGCGCGTCCCCTCAAAAAGATGAGGCGCTGCGTTGTTACGGGGCGCCCATGGCAAAGGTAGTCCAATAGCGCATCAGCCGGAAGGCGCATCAGGGGCAATTCTGAACAGCTCCCAGTTTTCGTGTGCTGGATACGAAGCCTCTCACGATGCCAATCGACGTCCGACAGACACATACCCAGGACTTCCCCTGCGCGCAGGCCGTAGGTCGTTAGCAGCGTCAGCAGGGCATAGTCGCGACGACCCAGCGGTGAGCAATCACGTCGAACAATGTCGAGGACCCAGTCGATATCTTCCGGGCGGATCGTTGATGGAATGTCCTCCATCGCATATGCAGACGTCGCTTCGATCGCCACCGAGAGATCGATGGACATCCGGCCACTACTATGCAGATATCGCAATACGCCGCGCAGCGTGCCTACCATCGTCCCCTTGGTCCGGCGCCGCATGGAGGCGACTCTCGATGCGATGTATGCATCGAGATCAGCAACGTTTACAGTGGTGAGGTTCTTGCCATGATCGTCCAGCCATCGTAAGAGCGAACGTGCTTCGAATCTATTGTGCTGGCGCGTGCCTGCGGACAGCCCGCGAACCTCCGTCATCCACGCGTCGTATTCGGCCACCACTTGGTGTATGGCGACATCCTCAGCGCTATCGCGCATCGTCTGCGTCGGCCAATCTCCATTGTGAACCAGGCGTAACAACATGTGGATCGCCATCCGGTTTTCGTTTCGCGAAAACGTTGAGAGCGCATGCTGGTCGCGTGTACGAAGGCGGTCAAGATACTGTCCAACGTCAGTTGGAGATATGGCTTCGAGAGCCTGTCCATGCTGAGCCACGTCGCGAAGAAAGCGGCGCACAGCATGCGGGTACTTTCTCACGACCGATTTTCCGTACCGCTCATCCTGGAGATACTGCTTCAGCCGATCAAGCCAGAAACTGTAATCTGATTGCGACACGATGATCTCCTTGGGTTAGAGACCAGAGAATCATGGCAGCGCTGAGCAGATAATGTTAAGTGTCGGTACACGCCAGCGTGCTGAATCAGGCACTTGACGTCGCTCCTTTGCATTACGGTTTCCTTCTCATAATCGGCGTAATGGCGAGCTTGCCATTAGGACAACATCCGCGCGAAGGGCCTGTTACAGAATCTCGTCGTTCACGAAATGAAGGGCGGGCGCGGCAAGCAGCGAAAATACGGCGTCTGCGCGGGCCAGCGCCGCGAAGCCGCGCTCGACCTCCTGTATGCGCAGAAACACATCGCCGCCGACTACCCGGTGCCGGTGCGCATCGTCAGCGATGGCGAAGCCCTCGCCATTTCGCTGATCGAGAACAGCGAACGCGAAGGACTCGATCCGTTCGACGTGCTGCGCGCCTACCGGATGCTGGCCGAGGAAGGGCGCAGCGTCGATTACATCGCTGCGCTTTTCTCCGCGTCGCCGCTTACCGTGAAGCGCCGCATGAAGCTCGCCAACGTGTCACCAAGGCTGCTCGGCCTGCTGCGCGAGGATGCGATCACGCTCGACCAGCTTGCCGCCCTCGCCCTCGCGGATGACCATGAAACGCAGGAACACATCTGGTTCGATGCGAACGAATGGCAGCGCCAGCCGAACTATCTGCGTCAGGCGATCACGCGCGCCGAAATCGATGCGAGCCGCAGCCGCCTCGTGCGCTTCGTGGGCCTCGCCGCCTATGAAGCAGCGGGCGGGTACGTGAGGCGTGACCTCTTCAGCGATGATGAGAACGCCGGTTACATCGCAGACGCCGAACTGCTGCAGAAGCTCGCCGCGCAGAAGCTCGATGCCGCTGCGGAAGAAGTCCGCGCCGAAGGCTGGGGCTGGATCGAGACACGTGTCGAGCGCGACTTCCTCGAACTGAACCGCTACGGCAGGCTGCGCCCGGTGCAGCGCCCATACACCGGCAACGAGCAGCAGCAGATGGATGCCCTCACCGCACAGCAGGACGAACTGGCTGAAAAACTCGAAGCCCTTTCGGAGGACGACGAGAGCGCCTACGAGGAAGCCGACCGCCTCAACGAGGAAATCGAACGCGTCAATGCGGCGCTTGTCGCCCTCGAAAGCGTCGCACTGGTATGGGACGAAACGCAGATGGCCGGGGCGGGCGCATTCGTCATCGTCGGACCGCAGGGTGAACTGGTCATCGAGCGCGGCCTCGTGCGGCGCGAGGACGCCAGCGTCCTCGAAGCGGCGGGCGCAGACGTGACCGGCACGCCGGAGGCACAGGCGCACGATCCGGTATCCGCACAGGCACCGAAGGTCCGACCCATTCACAGCGCGAAGCTCTGCCAGCGCCTCACCGCGCACCGCACTGCTGCCATCCATGCAGAACTGGTCGCGCAGCCCACCGTGGCGCTCGCTGCCCTGCTGCACTACCTGGTGCCGAAGGCACTGCCCGAGCACTTCGGGCGCGCGTCCACGCCCGACTTCCTCGCGCTCACCGGCACCAATAACCAGGACAGCCTGTTGCGGGCCGCAGACGACCTGGGCACCAGCCCCGCGTGGAGCGCCGTCGAGGCGCAACGCACGCGATGGATTGCAGAATTGCCCGCGAAGCGCATCGACCTGCTGCCCTGGCTTGTCCAGCAGGACCCTGGCACGACCCTGCTCGATCTGCTCGCCTTCTGCACCGGCACCCTGCTCGACGGGATCACGGGCGAAGAACGACCCCATGCGATCAACGCGCTCGCGGGAGCGTTGAACCTCGACATGACGCGGTACTGGACGCCGACCCGCGCCACGTATTTCGACCACGTCAGCAAGGCGCGCATCGCCGAGGTCGTCGCCACAGCCGTGTCACCGAAGGCCGCAGCGGACCTCGAAAAGATGAAGAAGGCCGACGCGGCAGCCGCCGCCGAACTGCGCCTCGCGAAAGTCGCCTGGGTGCCGGAAGTCTTCACCGACCGGGAAATTCCCGCCGCCCCCGCGTGGGGTGTCCGGGATGACGAGGGGGACGAGGATGACGGGGACAACGAGGGTGACGCGGACGACGACGGCGCAGAAGGCACCGCCGCACAGGACGGCGACGATGCCGATACGGAACCCGATACCGGCACTGGAGTGGAGCACATCAACGACACGCTCCCCGATATGGCCGCCGTGAATGCCCCAACCAGCCCGCACTCGCCGTGGCCCTTCCCGACCGCTGACGGCGTGAGCATCGGGCAGTCCGGCTCGCGCGTCGCCTGACGTCAATTACCTGCGAACCCTGCCCCGTTGCCCCGGCAATGGGGCAGGACAGGCGGTACGGCCCTGGGTCATCTCCCCGGATCATGTCCCCGAGTCACGGCCTGCTACCTGCGCACCTGACCTCAACAGGAGCAATATCATGTTCAACCGCATCCGCATGACCGTGGTCGCGACCAATGCTCAAGGCTCGCCCGATCTTTATCTGACCTTCGTTCACGCCACTGACCTGCAATACGGACACGGTCGGCATTACGACATGGCAATCGCACGCGCAGAGGACGAAGGCTATCGCGCTCCGATGATTGCGTTTGACCACAATGACGCGGCCGCAGGGGCGCTTCGCCATGCCCTCGCTTTCATGCAGGGTGAAACCGACGAAGTCTGAGCCGCGCGGGCTGACGGCGAGCCGTCTGCCTTTCGCAGCCCGCCGCGCGCCTGCCGCCCACAGGCGCGGCCTTCGGCTTCCCAACGGCCTGACGGCTCGCCGCACGGACAAAAACGCTTGATGTTCCCGCGCAACCGCGCGTGAATGATGTCGTCGCAACCGTCTTTCAAACGCAACCGGGAGATCATCGTGAGCATGCCCGACCTGCCAGCCGCCGCAAGACGGCAGATCGCTGAAATCGCCAGGACCACGCTCGGCATCGAAACCCTCGAAACCCGCTACGCAGACCGGCTCGACTTCCATGACACCGCCGTCTGGTCCATCAAGGCCGCACTCGAAGCGGTCTGGCTGGCCGGGGCCGCCGCCGGGAAAGAGGCGGCACGGCAAGACGGTGCAGCATGAACCCAACCGCAGCCTGCCGGTTCGGGTCGGGGCATCTGTCGCGCGACAGGCAGGCGATGGACTCGCGCCAACGGGTGTCCCGTACGGCCTGCACTGTCCGGGCTTCGTGAATCATTACCGCCTGGTGGCGCGCGGCACCGGCGAGGTGTCGCCCGCCCGCGCAGGCGGCGACCCGTCTGCCTGAGCCCAATGAATGCCAGCCCACCAGCCACCCACGCCGCCCGCGCCCGTCGCCAGCAGTACGACGACCAGACCGCCCGCCACCAGACCGTAGCACGCCCTGACGAAGCGTCGCATGGCGACCCGCTCGAATGACGCGAGTGCCGCGTCGAGCCGTTGCCGCTGCTCACGAGCCGAAACTGTCGCTGCGCCCACGATCCGGTTTCCGGCAACGCGCGCGATCCGGTTCGCCGCGCGCTGCGTGAGCACGGCGAGCGCCTCGTCGTTCATGACTGCCAGCGCCGCCTGATAGCGCGCCTCGTGCTCGGCGGTCATCCTCTCCGCCAGCGTGATTGTTTCCTTGCAGCGTGCCAGCGCCTCGCGGTGCTGCACCATCAATGCCTGCGTTGCCGCGTACGCTTCGGCTCGCGCGGCATCGACGCCGCCTGCACCCGCCTGACGGATGCGCTCCGGCATCGCCTCGTAGAGACGCACGTAGTATTCGAGCACCGCCAGCACCGACCACAGGGCATCGTTGTCCCGCAGGTTCAGCGCCGCCGACACGCGGCGCATGCGCAGCAGGCTTGCGTCATCCGGCGGTGTGCCGCTCACTTCGAGGAAAAGCCGGGCGAGCGGATCCGCCGGGCGCGCACGACGCGAACGCCGCTCACGCATCGCCTGTCACCTGCGCGAACATCGCGTCGTAGCATGCCCGCCAGCGCAGCAATTCAGCGCGCTGTCCGATGGGCAGGGTTTCGACCGCCTTGCGTACCGACAGCCGCTGGCTGCGCAGATCATCGGCCACGCGGTCCGCGAGTTCGGGAAAATCCAGCGACCGGCCTTTCGCCTCGATGCTTTTGCGCAGCTTCGAATCCTGATACAGCACGAACCGTTCAGGCGTACCGTAGTAACCATTGCGCACGACATGCACCGTCGCGTCCGGGAACGTGTCGCTGAACTGTCGCAGCAGTTCGAGACTGTCGCGCTGCCGGTTGATGACCCAGAACACGACGAGCCGCCGTCCCAGTTCATCAAGCGTGCTGCCCAGTGTCGCGCCGTAGCGCGTGACGCCATCCTGGTTGCGCGCCGCCGTGCTGACCACCACGACCGCATCGCGATGCCCGTCGCAGTAGTTCACCATGTCGATCCAGCCGCCCGCCGTGTCCAGATCGAACGATGCGCACGCAATCTCGTCGTGTACTGCGCGCATCACGTCCGGGTTCGACGTGTCGTTTTCCACGAGGACGGTATTCACGCCCCGGCGTTGCAGGTGATCCACCAGCGCGAGTGCGACCACGCTCTTGCCGACGCCGCCCTTGCCACCGCCGACGAGATAGATGGGATTGACTGCCGTGTCGACTGTCCTGTCCATTGCGACTCCCTACAGGTCCTCGGTGTCGGGCCGGATTGCAAATCCGAGCGTGCCCTGCACCGGCATGAGTTGTCCGGTTACGGTCTTTCCCCCATCCTTGCGGACCTGTTTCTGGCGCGGCGAACTGTCTGGCGCACGCGTTTCCGCTCTGTCCGGCTGTGCCGCTACTCTCGCGCCTGACGCCGCGCGCGCACCGCTCGCGCCGCCGCCCTTCCCGGCTGCGCGCAACCCGTAGCGGATCGCACCCGCCGTGATGTCGATCCCGTGCGACTTCGCCTGTTCCGCGATCTGCTCCAGCGTATAGCCTTTTGCCTGCGCCGCGCGTACACGCGCGCGCATGTCTTTCATCGCATCGCGCACCGTGACGCCGCGTTCCGCATCCGGCCTCTCGGGCAGCGCATCAAGCGCACGGGCAAACGCTTCCCATTGCGACTTCGCATAGACCCTCGCGACAGGCATTGTCACCCTCCCGTGCACACCTTCCTGCGCGCCGTTAACGCACGGACCTGTCACCATCCTGCGCACAGCAAACGCAACCGTCAACCACCTGTTTTCGCACGGCAAACGCGTACGGGAACGCATGGGATGCGATGGGAAGCGATGAGCACAACGCACTTTTTAACGCCTGTCGTACACACGCGACATATCCGCCGTTGACGCGCGGTTACGCATTGATATTCACTCGCGCCACGCACCGGGTTCGCACGTTGCCGCCTCACGTTACGCACGGACCTTGATCATCGCTACGCAGCGGATGATCATCGACAGCGCAAGAGCAGCGAATGTGGCAACGCCACGCATTGGACATCGATAACACCCGAGCTGTGCACGGCGTGCGACGCAGCAACGCCAGACCTGCACCCGGTATCGCGCCACTTCTGCACACGTCACACGTGCGTTTAGCAAGACGACATACGCACAATCGTGGGCATGCCATGCGCACGGAATGGACCGATAAACGCGAAAGTACTGCGCACGGGAAGCGCATCCGTTTGCGCACCGGCATACGCATTTCGTTTGCGCCTGAAGGGAGACCTCTGCGCAGCGGTTTCGCATGGCCTTCGCACACGGTTCGCACGCGATACTTCGGGGCCTGAACAGAGGTTTACGCCGTGACGGAAACCTCTGCGCAAAACGTTTACGCCGCGCGACAAAAAACGCACGGAAAACACGGTATTGCAGGATAGGCTACCGCCGGTTTTGGGCGCCATGCGCGCAATAACGCACAATGCTATGCCGGGCCCGGCCCGGAAACAGGCAACCGACGAATGCGACGCGAAGCGCCGTTACCTCTTCGGCGCTTGCATCGCAGCCCGCCATGACAGGGGTATGCGGTGTGCGCATTTTTCCGGCGAGTGAGGACGCCGCGTTCGGCCGCGGCGGGTTTCGAGGCGGTGCGTAGAGCGTGTCGCGGTAGATTCAGCTTGAGGTCGAGTTGTGGGACAGGTGATCTACCACTTGCTGGCGTTGACCGCATCCCTGAACGCCTTGCCCGCCGTGAATTTTACCGTCTTCGCAGCAGCAATCTGGATCCGTGCCGCCCCTTTTTGCACTATCTGTCGCACATCCCGTACGTAGCTCCGCATGTCCCGCTCTCGCCATCCGTCCTCCCGTCAATCGCGGAAGCCGCGCCATTCGCGTGCCACGCTGCTCCCGTTGCCTGCCAGCGCAACCAGCATGTGCTCGCTGAAGTTTCACGCGTGTCTCACCATCGTGCGTGTCGGGTTTGGCAACGCCGAACACCTGGTCGAACTGGCAAGCGTCATGTATATCGCGTACCTCCTGCAACACAAAGGGTATGGTACGCAGCCCGTCGAACGCTTCCACGAAGCCGAAGACGCGATGGAGTGTGTAAACAGGCGAGGCCTGGAAACCGGTACGTGGCGCCTCGATGACGCCGCCTATCCTCGCTTCGCGGAACTCCTGACCTTGCACGACCGGCAACTGGCCGATGCCCCCGCACACGTCATCATCACAGCAGAGGATGAACTGATGCGCTTCATTGGTAGCACTACACCCTCACCGCTGCCGCCCCCACCCGGTTGAATCACAGATCGCGAAAGCATAAGCGCGACTTGACACGCTGACCTCGGCAACGTCGTGCGGCAGTTATCGTGTTACGCCGGACATCCCCGGACCCATCCACGAATCCCGTGTTTCCTGCACATCGGCGTAATGCGGGCTGGCACGTATAGGACAGCCGTTTGGTGCCGCTGAACCGGGCGGCCTGGCAGGAGCGGCAATTTAAGTCTGCTTTAAGACATGATGGCCTTCAGATAAACGCTGTGTTGGCGTTCGTTCGATAATCGGACGACCTTCACTGAACGGCGGAGACAGTCATGGATGAGGTCAAGTTTTACGTTGGGCTCGATGTGCATAAAGACTCCATCGCAATCGCATTCGCCCGGGCGCACTTGCGGGACGATCCTCAATTTGTCGGGACGACCCGCTACAGCGTGATTTCCCTGACGAAGGCACTCTCGAAGCTGGGCAAGCCAGCCGAGCTCAGTGTCTGTCACGAAGCGGGCCCCTGCGGGTATGGGCTCGTGCGGGCGCTGCGCGAACAGGGCTATCGCTGTGAAGTGGTTGCGCCATCGCGCGTCGCCCGGCGGCCTGCCGACAGAATCAAGACGGACCGTCGCGACGCATTACTGCTGGCAAGACTCCATCGGGCCGGCGAGCTGGTGCCAGTTGCAATTCCCGAGCCGGCGGACGAGGCCATCCGCGACCTGGTGCGCGCTCGGGAGGATGCTGTGAATGACCAGCGCAGAATGCGACAGAGGCTCAAATCCTTTCTGCTTCGTCATGGTCATGCCTACACCGGCACGCGGTGGGGACCGAAGCATGAACTCTTCCTCTCGAAGATAAAATTCGAAGAGCCCGCCCAGCATATCGTCTTCACCGAGTACCGGATGGCGGTGCGGTTCGCCACCGAACTCGTCGAGCGCCTCACGCAGTCGCTGCGCGCCCATGCCGAAACCTGGCGATGGTTGCCAGTGGTCAAAGGCCTGATGACCCTGCGCAGCATTGACATCATCTCCGCGTTGACCATTGTCGCGGAACTTGGCGACTTACGGCGTTTCCCGCATCCACGCGAATTCATGGGCTACCTGGGACTTGTGCCGTCGGAACACTCCAGCGGGAATTCAAAGCAACGAGGCCGTCTGACCAGGACGGGCAACAGGCACGTGCGCAGGATACTTGTCGAGGCGGCGTGGAACTATCGGTTGCCGGCGAGAATCGGTGAGTCACTACAGCCCCGACTGGAAGGACAACCTCGACATATCATCGACATCGCCTGGAAAGCGCAGGTTCGGCTCTGCCACAGATTTCGCCGGCTTCGCTCACGAGGTCTTCACCAGAACAAGACGTGTGCGGCAATCGCGCGCGAACTATGTGGCTTCATCTGGGACATCGGGACACGACTGCAGCCAGCCTGAGCACGCCGTTAAATCTTGCCCGGAGATTTTAGACAGGAGCCGCTATCGCAAAACCTTTAACTTCCACCTGATCGGTAACGCGGCATCGGGCGCGATGAGGGGAATCCTCGAGATTTTTTTGTGAGCACGCGACTGCGTGATCTCCGTGGTTAAGAGCGAGGTAGCCCCGTGACGGAAAGATGAAATGCGGTAACCAGCCCGCGGATATGAGCTTGATCCATCGTCGATAAACAGCCCGTCTGCCGCGTTACCAATCAGGTCGGATACGTTGACATTCGAGATCGCGGTGGCGAGGGCGGTGCTCGCCCTACTTGCAAAAACAGGCCATATGAGAAATACAGCGCAACGTTCTCTGGCCTGACGAAGGCATTTCATACATTGCTGTCTTGATGCACTCGCCTGCACCGGGCCGGAAGTACGGTGCATTTTCCGGAACAACCTGAACGGATAGCTGGAACGGATGGCCCAAGACGACCTTTCCGGGTCGGGTTTTTTCATGGGTCGCACAATCGGGAATCGAAGGGAACGCTCGTGTTTCCCGGCAAACGCAATGTGCATCCGGGCGATACGACAAACGGCGACGCGCGCAGCACCCCGTTGTCGTCGGACTGGCAACTGTCAATCGACGGCAGCCGGGCAGATCCCGTTCATTCCGGTGCTGATCTGATCTCAAACGAAGTCTTCATGGATTCCACGCGGTTTCGCCCTTCGCGCTTGGCATGATATAACGCGTCGTCGGCCACCCGAAGCAATTGCTCCAGCGCACTCCCGTCTTTCGCTGTAGTAGCAACACCCACACTGCATGTATAGCCAGGTAGTTCGTTATCTCCATCCTGCAACAGGGACAAGCGAATTCTTTCAGCCTGGGCAGACGCATCTTCCAGACTCACCCCGCGAAGCAGGACCGCGAACTCCTCCCCACCCAGACGGGCCATGGAAGTACCGTTGACCAGGACGGCATTTGCGCGCCGGCAAAAATCAACCAGCACCTTGTCGCCAACGTCATGACCATATTTATCGTTGATTGCCTTGAAGTGATCCAGATCCACAATCAACAATGCTAATGTGCCGCCCGTTCGCTGTGCCACCTGATATTCGCGTTGGTAAATCTCGGCGAATGCACGTCGGTTAAAAACGCCGGTGAGTGGATCCCGGGTTGCATACCACTTCAATTCCATATTCAATCTGTGAGTTGCCACCATGACAAACCCCAGCGCGAGCAGCAAAGTCACGAAACTGTAGGTTGCGAAATAAATGGCCTGAATCAGATCCGGCGAAAGGAAGTTGCTCTGGACGAGAGTGGGTAACAGGCTGGTCACGCCGCGAATCAGCAGCACGACAATCTGAAGCAGCAGCACGAATGCCAGAAAATATGTACTGGAATGCCTCACGCCGTAGCGAACTACGAGCAGGAGCTGAACACCATAGAGACCCAGCAAACAGCCTGTGATCGACGTGAGCCTGAGCGTATAGGCGGGTTCCACAAGCAGCCACCAGCTGACGCACGCCATTGTCAGGATCGTTGCCGCACTCACGCTGGCCCAGGAGGGCTTGCGTCCGTAAAACAACTGGGTGCCGACTAGCCACAAACCGACACCACACAGCAGACCGGCATTTGCCACGATCACTGACAGCCAGTCAGGTATCACCTCACGTAATCCGAACAGGACCGCCGTTACGGCAAGTATCAGAGACCCCAATGCCCACCGGCCAATACCGTTGATATTCGAATGTAAATCCCGATACACCGAAAACAACACGGATGACATGATTGCTGACATGACAGACGTCAGCAATATGACAGTGCGGGGGTCAATTGTGATCATTGGCTTCGTCGTTCAACTGGAAATGCGACGATACCACGCGATCAAAAGCCGCCTGTGGGGTACCGATCTCTTGAAACCCTTTACACTAAAAGCGAAAAGAGGCTGCGAATGTGAAGCACAAGTGATCGCGATGGAGAACGACGCAACGAACGGCAACAGTGTGTGAAAGTTCGTCTGCTGTGCAAGGCCGTCTATCCGGTACTCTTGGACTACCTGTGAAGCGGAAGGCTGAATGCAGCTGAGGTCGATGCAGTCATTGCCGCCTGTGCCAAAGGCTTTTCCTTTCCGACGAATCTCGACCGGGATCCACCGCTGAGAGGGCTCGCGCCCATGGGGAGCAGTCGACCGCAGCCTTCGCGACGCTAAACAAGCAGGTGCAAGGTCTGTCGCGCGTCGTGCGTTTGCTCAGGCTGCGTCACGCTGACGCCCGCGTAAAGAGGTCCGAAAGCCCACTTCGACTTGTTCTGGTGCAAACAGGAAAACCGGTTGATAGGTTTTGCGGCACCGGCCCGGCGCGTCCAAAATCTGAAGCGGCACCCCAGCCTCGACGCAGACAGGAACGCCGTGTCGGCGCTCGCGGTGCAACCATCTTGCCCAGCGCCTCGCTGCGGCAGCGTCCAGTTCCCAGACTTGATCAGAATTCCTGCCAATCCACGGCACGGGAGGTCGTCGCGATCATGGTGTCTCCGCCGGCGGTCGCGAATGGCGTCGTCCTGGTTGACGTTGCAGGGGAAGGCATGCGAACGGTCTGCGACGACAGACGCGGATCACTCGCTGGGGCGACTATGCGTGACCCGGCTGGCCGCGTATCGGCGATCCTGAAGACGGCCACCGCCTGACGTAGCGCCTGGGCCTGCTGGGCCATCGACTGCGCTGCTGCCGACGCTTCTTCGACCAGGGCGGCATTCTGCTGGGTCACCTCGTCCATCTGGGTAACCGCCGTATTAACCTGCCCGATACCGGCGCTCTGTTCTTCCGAAGCCGCCGCGATTTCGCTCATGATGTCGGTCACGCGCTTCACCGCCTGGACGATTTCGTTGATGGTGCTCCCGGCTTCCTCAACGAGTTTCGAGCCGGTATCGACGCGAGTCACCGACTCGCCGATCAGATCCTTGATTTCCCTGGCTGCTGCTGCACTGCGCTGGGCAAGCGTGCGTACCTCGCCGGCCACGACGGCAAACCCTCGCCCCTGTTCGCCAGCGCGAGCTGCCTCGACTGCTGCGTTAAGCGCGAGGATATTCGTCTGGAATGCGATGCCTTCGATCACGCCAATGATATCGGCGACTTTGGCGGAACTGTCGGAGATCCCGTTCATCGTCTCCACCACGCGGCCGACCACCTCCCCGCCGCGCTGCGCGATGGTCGACGCGGTGACGGCCAGTGTAGTGGCCTGCCTGGCATTGTCCGCATTCTGACGGACTGTGCTGGTCAGCTCTTCCATGCTCGACGCTGTTTCCTCGAGTGACGCCGCCTGCTCTTCGGTGCGCTGGGACAAGTCAGTATTGCCTTGCGCAATCTGGCCGGCAGCGACGGAGATCGACTCACTGGAAGCCTTGATGCCCTCCACGATGCTCGTCAACTGGTCTTTCATTGCGCCGAGCGAGTGCATCAGGCTGGAATGATCCCCTGTCTACAGGCGCACCATGACACGTAGATTGCCGGCCGCGATATCTCCAGCGAGCGCCACCGCCTCGCGGGGTTCGCCACCAAGCTGTTTTGCCAGGACTCGCGCAATCATCAGCGCCACACCCAGCGCAATGACCGCCGCCCCGACGTTCACTCCGATCACCAGCGCGATCGCGTGCGAATATGCCTTACTGGCCAGTTCCCCCTCGCGGGCCGCACCCGTCACGTTGACCTCGACGATTGTCTTGATGTCTTTCTCGATGGATTTGCGAATAGTGGCTGACTGACCGCTCACGAGAGCCAACGCTTCCACTGGCTTGCCTGCTTTCGCCAGTGCCCTGACCTGCTGGTCGACCTCCAGATACTGCGGCATAAGCGTCTGGATGTCAGCGTATGCGGCTCTCTCCTCCGGCTCGGTCATGAGATTCTGGTATTCGGTTTCGGCGTGACGATAGTCCGCCAGCGCTGACTCGATGAGTGGTTCCAGCGCCGCGGCATCGGCGGCCGTCGCCGCAGCGGCCACTCGGTATTCATTGATGCGGATCTCGCGAAGCCCGGCCTGCATCTGCAGACTGCTGCGCACGCTTGGCAACCAGTTGTCACGCAATTCCACGACGCGGGCGTTTTCACCACGCAACTCTAATAGAGAAAACGCGCCCAATCCAACCAGCAAAACGATAACAAAAGAAAATCCCAGGATCAGCTGGGTGACCACCTTCAAGTTTTTGAGAGCCTGCACGCTAATGCCTTCGTTGGGTTGAATAAGCGCTTCCCGCGCTTCGGAGTCCAGATATAAAGAACATTATTTGCTCCTGATATCGACAGATAGGCTCATGCCCTTGAGATGAAATTTATCCTCGCGTCGCCACTGAGTGATCGACGAGCTTGGTTAGATTCTGCGGAGTGTTTTTAAGCTTCCGCAAGTGATAACCAATGGTTGCCAGAGCAACTGCCGTTATCCTTGCGTCGTCCGGAGCGGACATATACAGTTACCGCGCTGCATGTCTTTAAAGTCAGTACGACGACACCGCGGCTCTTTTCCGCCTGTCGCCACTGTCGTACCAATTCAGCGATCAAGGTGCCCCAGACATTCAAGGCTTTGCTCGGGCAATATCTGAGTATGCATGGCGCTTTTGCGATCCGCTGGACGAACTCGAACGCCCGGACACAATTCAGCACACTTTGCGTTTCCGTCTACGCGGAATGGGACGCTTTACGTCGACGTGTTCACTTCTGAAGGAGGACGCAGTGGCCAGCGCTTCATCGAGCGCATTAACTGCTCGTTGCGCGAATCCTCTGAATTTTGCACCCCGCTCCGTCAGAATCACTCCGCGTGTCGAGCGGCTGAAGAGCGGCCCACCAAGTTTTTCCTCAAGGTCTGAAACGTAATGTGACACGGTGGACGCCTTGACCGAAAGCCTCTTCGCCGCCACGCTGAAACTTCCTGCTTCTGATGTCGTGAGAAAAGCCCGGACCGCTGCATAGTAGTTCATCGATCTTTCCCTCGTTGCAGACTCGCGTTGCGTTCCTCGCCCATATGTCGACGCTGCAGCGTGAACACCGCTACGTAAGCCGAATTTTCGAAACAATTCCACAGCCATAGATGGCGGCGGAGATCATGGCAGCTTCGTCTATGCCTGGCAAACCCCTTGTCGCAATTCTGATTTGCGATCGTGCACAACGAAGTGGGGGGTCCCATTTCTGCAAAACTGAATTCCTTATGTGGGTGTTCCACTCCAATAGCCGAGCCCCTATCCTCGAACCTTTAATCGCTATAGGCGGCCACTCGATACGGGTGTATGGGTTCCCACACAATACAAGGCGGGGCGGATCGCAATCAGCGCTCCCAGCCTCAGCAAGCCGTATTGAACACCCGAGCCGTCTGTAGACGGAGATGCCACATGAAAAAAGAAGGCACGGTATTTTCGCGCCGCGGTTTCATCAAGAGTTCGCTCACGGCCGCCTCGTCGGTCGTGCTTCTCAAGGCTTCCCCCACCGTTCCTGTCGCCGACGCCTCGGCGGCCGAAAATCCGGCTGCTCCCGCCTACGAACCTCGCTATTTCACCGCTGCGGAATGGGCTTTCATTCAGGCAGCGGTGGACCGCCTGATCCCCTCGAATGACGATGGCCCCGGCGCACTGGATCTGCACGTGCCCGAGTTCATCGACCGGCAGATGGATACCGACTACGGGCACGGCGCGCGCTGGTATCTGCAGGGACCTTTTCACCCGGACTCGGACTTTACGCTCGGCTACCAGATGAAATATTCGCCGCGTGACATGTATCGCGTGGCGATTGCCGGCATCGACGGGTGGTGCAGGCGCGAGCATGGCCAGAGCTTCGCGAAGCTGGACGCGGCCACTCAGGAGCGCGTGCTGGGGCAGCTCGAAAAAGGCGAGATCGTGCTGCCTGACATGAAAACGAACGAGTTCTTCATCCAGCTGCTCGCGAACACGAAGGAAGGCTATTTCGCCGATCCGATGTACGGCGGCAATCGCGGCATGGGTGCCTGGAAGATGATCGGATTTCCGGGCGCGCGCGCCGACTTCATGGACTGGGCCACCCAATACGACACGGTCTATCCGTTGCCGCCGGTGTCGATCCTGGGCGAGAAAGGCTAAAAAACCGGGCTGAAAGGCGCAGGCTGAAAAAAAGCTGGGAAACACTGCATGACAAAATCCATGAAACCCGTTGACGTCGTCGTGATCGGGCTCGGCTGGACCGGCTCGATCCTCTCCATGGAGCTGGCCAGCGAGGGCCTTGAGGTGGTCGCGCTCGAGCGCGGACACAATCGCGATACGTCACCTGACTACACCTATCCCAAGGCCGTCGATGAACTGAAATACGGGATCCGCGGCGAGCTGTTCCGCCGGCTGTCGCTTGAAACCGTGACGGTGCGCCACCAGGTCGGCGACACGGCCGTCCCCTACCGGCAATACAATGCGTTCCTGCTGCCCGACAACGTCGGGGGCGCTGGTGTCCACTGGAACGGGCAACTCTACCGGCCGTCGCCTGAGGACATGAAGTTCCGCTCGCACAACGTCGAGCGCTATGGTGCCGGGTTCCTGCCAGCCGACATGACGATCCAGGACTACGACGTCACCTGGAATGAGCTGGAGCCGTATTTCGACCGTTTCGAATATCTGAACGGCACATCGGGTCAGGCCGGTAACCTGCGGGGCAAGGTCCTGTCGGGCGGCAATCCGTTCGAGGGGCCGCGCTCGCGTGCCTACCCGACGCCCCCCGTTGCCGATCAGTACGCAGCGAAGCTGTTCGCCAGTGCCGCGCGCGAGCTTGGCTATCATCCGTTCCCGCAGCCCAGCGCGAACTGTTCCGAGCCCTACACGAACTTCTACGGCGTTCGCCTCGGACCGTGCAACCTGTGCGGCTTTTGCGAACGCTTTGGCTGCTTTCTCTACTCGAAGGGGGCGCCGCAAACCACGATCCTCCCTGCACTGATGCGCAAGCCAAATTTCGAGCTGCGTACCCAGAGCCATGTCGTGAAGATCAACGTCGATTCGACGGGCAAGCGTGCCACTGGCGTCACCTATATCGATGGCGCCGGCAACGAGGTATTCCAGCCAGCCGACCTCGTGATCCTGTCATCGTTCCAGATCAACAACGTGCGGCTGATGCTGCTCTCAGGCATCGGCAGACCCTATGATCCGGTGACCGGAAAGGGCGTGATCGGCAAGAACTTCGCCTACCAGATGATGAGCTCGACGTCCGTCTTCTACGACAAGGATGTGCCGATCAATCCGTTCATCGCAGCCGGCTCCGGCGGCTCGCAAATCGTCGACGAATTCAACTCGGACCACTTCGACCACGGCCCGCATGGCTTCCTCGGCGGCGGGTACATCATCGGCGGACAGACGGGCGGCAGGCCGATCCAGCAGCTCGCCGTGCCGCACGGCACACCGGCCTGGGGCGCGCAATGGAAGCGCGCGGCCAAGGACCATTACCTCCATACGACAAACGTCGTCGCGCACGGCTCAGTCATGGCGTATCGCGATGCGTATCTCGACCTCGACCCCACCTACCGCGATTCGCTCGGTCTGCCGATGCTGCGCATGACGTTCGACTGGCATGACAACGAGTACCGCATGACCCGCTTCGTCACGGACCGCGCGCTCGAGATCGTCGCGAAGATGAATCCGAAGTCGCATTCGACGCTGATGCGCAAGCCCGGCGACCACTTCAACGTGCGCGAATATCAGACCACGCACACAGCCGGCGGCGTCATCACGGGTGCCGACCCGCAGTCGAGCGCGCTGAACCGCTATCTGCAGAGCTGGGACGTGCCGAACCTGTTCGTGATGGGCGCCTCGGCGTTTCCGCAAGGCATCGGATACAACCCCACGGGCCTGGTTGGCGCGCTCGCCTACTTCGCCGCGGACGCGATACGGACACAGTATCTCAAGCGTCCCGGCGCGCTCGTGCAGGCGTGAGGAGCGCAGCCATGAAGACTACGCTCCGGCCGGGGACCATCATCGCCGGTCTCGTCGCGCTCGCCGTGGTGATCGTTGCGTGCGCATGGATCGTCGCGGCGCTATTCGGCGGCCGCGGCGGTAGGGCTCACGACGCGGCACTCGAAGCGGAAGCGCCGATCGACGCGAACGACACTGCGCTCATCCGCCGCGGCGCCTACCTGGCCGTTCTCGGCGACTGCGCCGCCTGCCATGTCGCCAAAGACGGCAAGGCCTTTGTTGGCGGCCTGCCGATTACCACGCCCATCGGCACGCTCTACACCACCAACATCACTCCGGACCCGGCGACCGGCATCGGCAACTACACGCCAAGCGATTTCGAGCGCGCGGTGCGTCGCGGGATCCGCAGGGACGGCAGCCCGATGTATCCGGCCATGCCCTATCCATCGTACGCCCACGTCAGCGACGACGACGTGCGCGCGCTTTACGCGTACTTCATGCACGGCGTCGCTCCCGTCGACTCGCCGAACCGCGCGTCCGGCATTCCGTGGCCGCTGTCCATGCGCTGGCCGCTTACGTACTGGCGCTGGGCCTTCGCGCCGAAGGTGCAGCCTGCCGCACATACGGACATCGACAGCGCGACGGCTGCAGGGGCCGCGCACGATGCGGCACTGCTGGAGCGCGGGCGCTATCTCGTCGAAGGGCTCATGCACTGCGGCAGCTGTCACACGCCGCGGGGTGTCGGTCTGCAGGAGAAGGCACTCGGGGACGCGGATGGCTCCGACTATCTGTCCGGCGGCGTTATCGACCATTACGTTGCGAACAGTCTACGCGGGGACGACCTGACCGGGCTGGGCCGGTGGAGCCAGGCCGATATCGTCGAATTTCTGCGCACCGGACGCAACCCAGAGACGGCCGCGTTCGGTGGCATGCGTGATGTTGTCCAGCACAGCTCGCAGTTTCTGAACGACACCGACCTGCTTGCGGTCGCCACGTACCTGAAGTCGCTGCCGGGGAATCATCCGGCCGGGCACTACGCGTATGCGGCCGCGGCCGGCGCCGCGCTCGCGAAGGGCGACGTGAGCGCGCGTGGCGCAATCGATTACCTGAACAGCTGCGCGGCATGCCATCTATCGTCAGGCAAGGGCTACCGCGACACGTTCCCCGCGCTCGCCGGCAATCCGGTCGTCAACGCGAAAGATCCGACGTCGCTGATCAACATCGTGCTCAACGGCAACACCGAGGTCGGGACTTCGCGCGTGCCGACGCAGTTCACGATGCCGCCCTTTGGCGACCGCCTGACCGACGCCGAGGTCGCCAACGTCGTCACGTTTATCCGGACGAGCTGGGGCAACCACGCGCCGGACGTCAATGCAGACGAAGTTGCGAAAGTGCGTGCGCAGACGCACGCACCAACCGTTGCGCGCCGCCAATGACATTCAATCGCTTTGCATGGGCGGATCGGGTGGGGTGGCAGATGCAGGACACAGAATAGCTGACGCCGAACTCCCGCTTATGGATTACTTCGCCGCCCTGCGCGCATTCCTCTATGCCGCGGATCTTGGAAGCTTCAACAAGGCCGCAGACCAGCTCCAGGTCAAGACCTCAACGGTCTCGCGACATATTGCCGAACTGGAGCGCGATCTCGGTATCGCGCTCTTCAACCGCTCCACGCGCGGACTCGCATTGACTGAGGGCGGACACGTGTTCCGCGAACAGGGCGCGGCCGCCATCCGGATGCTCGACGAGGCGTGCGTGGCAACCTCGTCGCTCAATGCGTCCCCGCAGGGCCTGCTGCGCGTGACGATGCCCACTGCGTTTGGGCGACGCCATGTGGTCGCCCACATTCCGGAATTCATGAGGCGGTATCCGCATATCGACGTGGACGTCGTCATCACCGACGAGATCGTGAATTTCGTTGCGACCGGGGTCGACGTAGCGATCCGCGTCGGCGTGCTTCCCGACTCGCAACTCATGGCGCGCCGACTGGCGAACCATACAAGCGTGGTCTGCGCGAGCCCTGACCACGTGCGCCTTCACGGCGTGCCGTCGTCGCCGGCCGAGCTTTCCACACATCCGGCCATACGCTTCGCGATCGCTGGTGACGACTCCTGGTTTCTCGCACGTCAATCCGGGGCCGACGGGCAGGAAGAAGCCGTCGAAGTCAAACTGCGCGGTCGCCTGCGCGCGAACAACATCGAGGCGATCCTCGACCTCGCGATCGCCGGCAGCGGCGCCGCGTTGCTTCCGCTATGGGCGATCGGGGAACCGCTGCGCACCGGACTGCTGGTGCGGCTGCTGCCGGACTGGCAGGGCCAGGCAACGAGTAGCCCGCCTGCGATATGGGGGGTGTATCCGCGCAAGAAAACGGTATCTTCCAAGGTGCGGGCGTTTCTCGACTTTTATTCCGATATGTTTAGCCGGGAGCGTTACTGGGAACCGTGATGTGCACGGGCAGGCGCGCCGCGACGGGCTACGGTGATGTTGAGTGCGCCAGGCCCATCAAACCAGACCATGACAAGGACTGAGTGATGCCAACTTTCTCTTCGGATGCCCTCAAGGGCAAGATCGCCGTGGTGACGGGTGCCGCACGCGGCATAGGTCGCGCCGCCGCAGTCGCTCTGGCGGAGGCGGGGGCCGATGTGGCCGGCCTCGACATTTGCTCCGCGGTTTCATCCATCGACACCTTTGCGCCTGCGACCCGCGCCGACCTTGCCGAGACGGGGCGTATGGTAACTTCTGTGGGCCGCCGCTGGCGCCCGATCGTGGCCGACCAGCGCGATATCGGCGCATTGCGGCGCGCGGCCGAGGAAGTGCGTGCCGCCTGGGGCGGTCTCGACATCCTCTTTGCAAATGCCGGCATCCAGGCGTTCAAGCCACTGCTGGAGATGGACGACGCCGACTGGTACGACCAGATCGACTGCAACCTCAACGGCACGGCCAACGCGATCCGTGCCTTTACGCCGCTGCTGGTCAAGCGTGGTGGCGGCCGCATCATCGTCACGTCCTCGACGCAGGGACAGCACGGCACGTTGAACGGCGCCGCCTACTCGGCCTCGAAGTGGGGCATTCTCGGTCTGATGAAGTCCGCGGCACTGGAGCTTGGCAAACACGGGATCACGGTTAACGCGCTCGTGCCCGGCCTGATCGACACGGCGCTCACCCGGCACGAAGATCGTTACGCGCAGATGATTCAGGTGGGCGGCAACGCGCCGTCGTACGACCCGGCCAAGGATGAAACGGCGGCTGCAGAGGGATTTGCCGCCAAACTGCCGCTTGGCCTGCCCTGGCTGCCGCCGGAGAGTATCGCACCCGCCGTCGTGTTCCTCGCGTCGGACGCCGCCGCCCTCGTGTCAGGAACAAGCGTCGCGGTGACGGGCGGCGACAGCGCAAATATTACGGCCTGAAAGCTACGATTACTCCGGAAAGCCGACACTGCCAGCAAACTCCGGAAGATGTCCGCGTGGCATGCCCAGCCTGATGTCCTGGAAACCGCCAACGATTTCATCCGGGAGCATGACGCCAACGATCTGCCCTTCTTTCTCGACGCACTGGCTGCCCGTCTCGACGCACGACTGGCGCATGACGCGGCCAGCATCGTCAGACAATTCGCAAAATCGCGCCCTGGCCGGCGAGCACGCCGCCGCCGCTCGCCGGCTTGACTGAGACTACCGCCCAGCAGAAGCAGGATGGGCGAACGCGCTGGTGACCGGACGGGTACTTTCGCCGCAGTGCGAAATGAACGTACGTCAACGGTACAAGCTGGAAGGCGGCATCTGGTTGCCCGAAGTGGACGGCTATCAATCCAGGCAGATCGGTCGAGCACCCTGCCACGCAACGTAGGCAAGCCGGCTTATGCGCGGGACATGACCTTCCATACCTCTACAGGACCGGCCTGCTTCCGGATATGCCAGGTTTTCCTGGGAATCGATGTTCCCTTCATTGTCCGCCAGGCTTCAACAACAAGTATTGCCTCACCCGGAATGTTCTGACTCGCTACTCCCGTGGTTCCTGCACCGTCCGACATCTCGATCACCACGGGTTGTTCCCCGACGTCAATCCGCAATTCGCCCCGCACTATCGCACCCGGATAAAAGTGGGTCGCGCTCACGAAAAGTGGAACACCTGTCTGATCGGAAGATCGCATGATCCGTTACCGGGGAGAAACAGCGTTTTGAGCCTTGTATCGAGGTCAACGGTATGTGCCATGAACCACATCGCATGCGAAACGTCATACCGACGTTCATCCGTCACCCGCCGGCAGACGTTACTGCTTATCATAACTACGACCCGGGCAAACTCGAAAGAGACGCTACTGATTCACGCAGCAATAAATATCATGTCACGCAAACCATTTGGGGCCACCCAGGCGCGCCGTGCCAAGGCGCTTTTCCTGCCCATGCCACGCGCCGACGCCGACAGGGTGATCCTGCAGCATCGGACGGCGCTCGAAGCCGTGCGAGCTGGCTATGCAGACGCCGGTCTGGCACGTCGGCTTTTCACGACCATTCTGCTGACCCGCTATCTGACCGAGGAGGGCCACGGCCTCCTCGACCTCGGCCTGCTGGACGAAGCGGAACAGATGCTCTCCACCGCACTCGATAACGGCGAGGACCGCGGCGACTGGAACTTTCCGCCTGCGCTTATCGATCTGTTGTCCCGCATTGTTAACGAACACGACCGGCAACTGCGTGAGACACGCCTGCAGGCGATCGTGCGCGCAAGCGAACGACTGGACCGACTGATCGGAAGCAACAAGCGGGAGAGACCGGACACGCCCGGCACAGAGTCCTAGTAGGTCTTGTAGGGAAGGAACTTTCCTGAGAGGACAACCCGCACGCGATCGCCCTTCGGATCCTGTTCCCGCTCGATGTCCATCGAGAAGTCGATCGCACTCATGATGCCGTCGCCGAATTCCTCGTGGATGAGCTCCTTGATGGTCGAACCATAAACGTTGACGATTTCGTACCAGCGATAGATCAGCGGATCAGTCGGGACGGCTGTCGGAAGCGACCCCTTGTACGGCACCGCCTGCAGCCACCGGAGCGCGTCGTCCGGCAGTTCAAAGATTTCCCCGATGACGCTGGCCTGTTTCTCGTCCAGCGTCATCTGTCCGAGACAGGCCGCGGTCGTCCACTCCTTGCTGAGGCCCACCCTGGCTGCCACATCAGCCCACTTGATGCCTTTGGCCACTTTCGCGGCAACGATCATTTCGGTCACTTCGTTCCGGCTCGAAATCATGCTGCACTCCTCTTCAGAAAGACGATCTGCCCTGCCCGGAGGCAGGCAATAAACCTCCACTATCATCGCTTGTCAGTGCGATCAGTTAATCGGACCATAGTCCGACGCGCACACAAGGATCTGCGCCATACACTGCTGCGTCCACTATCCCCGCAGTCATTCCCGTCCCTGGCCGGCTAACCCTTCTCGCTCGACGCTGTACGCGAGCGGCATGCTGGCGACGGCACGCGATGATTTACTCATGTCATGAGAATGATAGGGATTTTCATTATCAAAATTTTCTGAAAACTGGATTTTTTATTCTCCATTGCGTATCGTTCGCTCCAACCCGGAGAATCAAGATGAAAGGCGATCCGAAAGTCATCGAATATCTGAATGCCCAGCTCAAGAATGAGCTGACGGCCATCAACCAGTATTTCCTGCACGCGCGCATGTACAGGCACTGGGGCCTCAATAGCCTCGGCAAGCACGAGTACGACGAGTCGATCGGGGAAATGCGCCACGCGGACTGGCTCATCCAGCGGGTGTTCATGCTCGACGGTCTGCCGAACCTGCAGGATCTGCACAAGCTGCTCATCGGTGAGACCACGGAAGAAATCCTGCAGGCCGACCTGAAGCTCGAGCAGATATCACAGGCGACGTGCAAGGAAGCGATTGCGTACTGCGAGTCGGTAAGGGACTTCGTTTCGCGTGAGATCTTCGTGAAGATCCTTGATGGCACGGAAGAGCACATCGACTGGCTTGAAACCCAGATCGACCTGATCCGCAAGGTCGGGATCCACAACTACCAGCAAAGTGCAGCGGGTGAGGTCGCATCGTAGGCCGCAGCCTTTTCCGGACGACGCCCCGGGGTCGCACCTGCTCCATCCTGACCGGGCCTTGAATTCCAGCGCTCACCGCTGCGCCACATACATAACCAGCGACGCGGCGGGCAGTGCAGCACCTGTCCGGGACGCCAGCTCCCATTCCCACGAACGAAGCACCATGCTCCAGCCATGGAGCCGATTGCGCCGCCCATAAAGAAAAACGCAGCGGACGCAGTTGGGCAGTTGGGGTGGCTGGGGGCAGATCTCCCTGCCCCGGCACTCGGCGGCCGGAATACCGTAATGCCAGCGAGTGCGACTTCCTGGCGCCGCCGCGAGTTCCTCAACCGTCGATGCGCCAGATCAGGATCCGGAATCGCCAGCGAGCACAAACACCTGCACCGCCTGCCGCAGGCTTCCTGCCGACTCGTGCAGCGAAGCCGCCGCGCCTGCTGCCTGTCCAACGAGCTCCGCGTTCTGCTGCGTCACCTGATCCATCTGCGCGATTGCATGATGGACCTGCTCGATGCCCTGCGCCTGATCCTGCGTTGCTGCCGTCATCTCCGCCATGATGCCAGCGACGCGCCGGATGCTGTCGACGACCCGGTGCATCGTTTCGCCGGCCTCGCCCACGAGCTTCGTGCCGGCGTCGACCTTGCCCGCCGAATCCTCGATCAGCGTCCGGATTTCTCTCGCCGAGGTCGCCGAACGTTGCGCGAGCGTGCGTACCTCTCCGGTCACCACGGCGAAACCACGTCCCTGTTCGCCAGCACGCGCGGCCTCGACTGCCGCGTTCAGCGCAAGAATGTTGGTCAGAAAGGCGATCCCTTCGATGACGCCGATGATCTCGGACATTTTCGTGGCCGATTCGTCGATCGAGTCCATCGTCCGGACAACCCGGTCAGAACAGGCGGCAACCAACGTAATGCGCGCGGCAATTTGAACGGCGCCTCAAAAGGTTCGTCCAGTGGGGCCATATCTACGAGGAGCGGCAGCAGGTCTGGGAGTGGCTCCCCCGGCGGTGACTGGCCGAGCACGACCGGAAATCCGTCCGGCGTTGGGCGCTGAAACGCTACACATCTCGGGAGTCGCCGACGCGCTGCTTGCAGGGACCCAGATGGCGCACGATTACGCTGCCAGTCCACAGCCACGCCGGCGGGGCCCCCGCGGGCGGCACTACTACGGTGTTGCTGCCGAGCTTGTACTAACGTAGGAAGGGGAAGCGGCGCTTTGCAATGCTCCGGCCGACACGTCATCGCTGGATTACCGCACGGGCACTGGCTGGAGCCTCGCTTCACGGCCTAATCATCGACATCCCTGAATATCGCGGCCGACGGTCCGTCAGAAGCCATCCCACTTCCGACAGGCGCATTTGAACTCGCGGAACCAGAATAGTCTTCTTGCATATCAAAAACTGCGGACTGGACGAGGCCTTTAAGCTGTGATGTTATTTCCAGTTCGCGATTAGGCGCGAAACGCCGCGCAAAGTCGCGCACGTCCATCGACAGCTCTTCGAAATGAGAATCAGGGTCGGTGCTGCGCTCCCATTGCTCACGTGTTCTATCAACGTGTGCAGCCAAGTTGTTCAGGATTTTGTCCTCGATTGCATCGAAGATTTGAACCCGCTCATCTTCCGTGAACACGGTCATCAGTTCATCGTCCTCCAGTACGCTTGCATCGGCTCGTTCAAGGATTGCTTCCGCGAACGCTTGCGCGACCTCCTTACGCTTTTGCTCAGGAAGCAGTCCGAATTTCTGCATTCGAGCCATGAAGTCCGCTGACGGGTACTCAGATACGCGCCAGTGAAAGTAAATATCGCACTCAAGAAGTTCGGGACGGAGCTTGAGTAGAATGGCAGCAAAGTCAGCGTTCGCGCGCGTTGAAAGAAACGCTGTCAGCGACGACGCAGTACATGCAGTCATCCGTTCGGCTAGAAGTCCGTAAAACGTGGACGGGACAACGACAAACGAACCTTGCAGTTGAATTCCCGGACACACCACTTCGTTCACTAGCAAACTTGGCGCAGCTCCACGTAAGTAGAGTTCTACAAGTTCTGGATTGTCCGCGACATATCGGGCAAATGCCTCCGATATGGTCGGGTGCTTGAACTTCCAGTAGGGTCCAGTTTGGTCCTGTACATGAAGTGAGAGCGTCTCACCGAGGTCTATAACAGCTGTTCTAAGTGATGCGGAGGTGACACCAAACGCTTTCGTCGCCAATGCTACTTCAGGACAATCGAGGATAGGTGATGCGACCCGACCGCCGCTGATGAACAAAAGCGCGAGCGCGGCTTGGCTGTCCGCCGTAAGAGTTCGTATTGTCTCTTGGAGGAAGTCCGAGGGATTGACAAAGAAGTTCACCAACCCAGCTCTAGTTTTTGCCAGATGCGAAGTCAAAAGCTGGCTACCGAGACGTCTTGCGGATTCCGGCAAAAAAAAGTCGCTAGCAACCACGTCCGGCAAATATGGTTTAACCTGAGTTCTGAAGGATTGTGGCTGGTCCCCAAACTTAAGATGGTTGTACAGTATCTGAGCTTTTTCGTTTGATGTCAGCTTCTCGACCTGGATGGTGACGTTGCTTTTTGTTAGGAGTGGAAGCGCACCTGTCTTGAGGTCGCGGAGCGCAGCCTGCCAGATATAGGTCCGTGACGTGAACAGAAACTTGCTTCCGTTCTTGATGGCAGCTGCGATGTGCGGAAGCACTTGGTTCCATGTATCAGTTACGGCCTTCTGATATTGAGTGGAACCCCAAGCATCATCCACCCAGAAGAACTGTTTTTCGTGAGGGTTGATTCTCTCGCGCAATTCCATCGGCGATGTCGGCTTGACCGTAAGGCATCCCCAAATATCGGCCGCACCGACTGCCAGACTTGCGCCAATTGTCGACTTGCCTGCGGCTGGCTGCCCCAGCAATAAAACAAGCCCATGTTGGTTTATGGCGAGAACACTCTTCCGATGAGCATCTGTGACGACAAGCTTGCGAATGTCGTCTCCCATCGAACTCAGAATCATCTTTGCTTGCTCGTACGCGCGCTCATCAAGAATATTGCTCAAGTCGCCGACTCCATACAATCGAGGGACAAGCATTCGCAAGCGAGCAGACTCATCAATCTGGCTGACCACCCAATCAGCGCCCAAGATACGGCATCGCTTCGCTCCCGCTTCGATGAACGCCTTTTCGATTTGCGCACTCGCCACCCCGGAGACCGGATGGTTGGTCATCAACACGTAGTCTTCAACCAAGTTCTGCGCTGCCAAAGCAGGAATTTTCCCTAACTCGTCTGAGAGCTGTGACAAGGTCAGATTACTGTTTGGGAGCGACGTGAATTTGCATTGAATTGTGGACGACCCAGCACTGTTCCCGCTATGCATGGTACCCACAAAGGCTCCGTCCCGTCCGCCGTCATGAGATGGCAGAAATCGCTGAACCGGCCGTTGAAGGCATTCTTGTGCAACAGCGAGGCACAGGTCCTGGAATGCCTTCCACCCCAATGTGTGTAAACGATAGTCACTGCCCAAAGAGAACCTCACCGTAGTACATAAACCGAATTCGATGTTAGCTCATGAATCGAAATTTTGGCCAACCTCCCCCCAAATCGGAAAGACCCTCCACATCAACGCGCAAGCTCCAGCGCCTCATGCCGCGAACTTGTGCTCGTAATAAGGCCGGTCCTTGTCATCGAGGATGGCGTACATCGCGTCCAAGCTTGTTGCTTCCGGATTCAACCACGCCTCGATGTTCTCGGGCTTGATAGGGATGATGCACCGGTCATGGCCGGCCGCTTCAACTTCCGGCGGCGGGTCATCCGTTATGGCAGCAAACGACAGAAGGTCTGGCTCGCCCGGTTTCGTCCATCGCGACCATAGGCAGGCCACGTGCATCAACTGTCTATTGCTTGGGCGAAACTCGAGGACGACGTTCTCGTCCTTGTCATGTGATTCCAGCACCGTGCCTTCCATCTTCGCCTTCTTCACGTTCTCGTAAAAGACCTCGACGAGCAACACACCGTGCGTCTGTCCGAAGCACGATTTCCAGAAACCTCCCAATGAATTTTTGCGGGCATTGTATGTGCCGGGATATTTCACATCGAAGCTTGCCGGCGTGCCCGCAATGCGGCACTGGTATCGCATCGGCCGGAGCACGTACTCGCCGTTTTCCATCACCAGCACCGGCGCGTAGTAGCCGGGGAAGATGCGCGAGTCGCGCGGCTTTGATTCGCTGCGATTGATGTCTTCGATGCGGCGTAGCGCAGCCTCAATTTTGTCGGTAGCGATGCGTCTACTTTCGGTCGCGGCCTTCGTCACCTTCGACTCCAGCTTGCGCTCGGCTTCCGTAAATCTCGTTCGCTGCTTGAAGAGGTCTTGCTCCAGTTTCGTCCTCTGTTCCGCGCGCGTCTTTTCGATGAGTTGACGTATCTCGCGTTCGCCATCCGTCTGCGGGTCGAGGAAAGCATCGTCGAGCGCTTTCGGTGTCTTGGCGCCGCTCCCTTCGGCCTGCAGGAAATAGAGACGTGCGAACTCGGCGATGTCCATGTGCGCACCGAAGGTCCGTACGTACCGGCGGTAGTCCGCCCAGATTTGAGCCGAGTAGCACATGCGTCATCTCCACTGGTTGATGCGGTTGCCCGCTCAATCACCTGCGTTGACTGCATCGTATGTCGGTCCCGATGCATGACCCGGCGCACCCACGGCAGAAGTGCCGGTTGAGCACGCTGCCGTCGACTCGCCAGCTCCTGACTGTCGCATCCGACCTGGTGCCTACCGTCAGACCGTTCTCGCTCGCGAAAAACGTCGGCTCGCCCGCCTTGCCGCGCGCGACCGCTTCATCAATAGTCGCATCCCCAAACGCGCGACGCAATTCGGCCACGAACGCCGCTATCTCCGGCATCGGATGCTTGCGCACAGGCATATCCATCATCGTCTTCCGTCGTAATCAAAAAGGGACGTTTCACGAAGCAGGTTTTTGATATACGATACTGTACATCCATACAGTATTTTTGCAATATGGCCGCCTTGCCCCAACACGTCGAGTCGATTCACCCAGCGATTTGGACCTATACCCGTGGAGTACATAGTTTGAGGGCGAAAAGCGTGAAAGCGTTCTGCGGTGGGGTCGCCAAGGACTCTCCGTTTCGATGTATGCATACATCGAAATACATCGTTTCGGTTATCGGCTGTTCAGGCTCCGAGGATCTTTCGTATTGCACGCGCGAAGCCGACATCGAACACTGTCCGACCGTGTTCGTTCACGATCTCGCCATGGCTGCCTTCGTGTAAGCCATGTCTTTCGAGGTAGTCGGCAGAGACCGCCTTCCCCAGCGCTTCACGTTCTGAAGGAGTGAGCTGCGCGTTGTGGCCGTTTGTCGTTGTTGGCAACGCGATGGCGTCTCCTGACGCGCGCACACCGATTGGGCGTCGATCCACGACGACTTGCGCGTTGGATTTCAGAAGGTTGACCTCGGCCCGGAGCTTGTCTCGTTCCCCGATGATTGCTTGCATGATGGAGCGGATCGCGGGGTCGTGAATACGCATGAGGTATTCGTGGCTTGCCAGCGGTTTCGATGGTCGAAGTGTCGGTGGCCCGGCATACGTCGCCCAGGCCGAAATCAGCTCGCGGTAGTCTGCCGATTGCATGTTGTAGAGGACGCGTCCCTTTAGGACGCCTTCCGCCTCGGCCAGGCGACCAATGGTTGAGAGAGAAAAATCGCGCGAGCCTGATTCCTGATGCCTGCGACAAATCTCGTGCAGCGCTTTTAGCCTAGCAAGCCGATGGGCACGACCACCCTTGGCGAGCAGCGTGCCGAGAAGCACGTTCGGGTGGTCGAATGTCGCGCTGTTCATGCTTGCGACTCGTCGATTCGTTGAGGCTTGCGCTTGAGCATGCCGGTGGCATTGCATTCCGGCAGAAACGTGGCGAAATCAATGCCAAATCGCTCGCTGAGACTCCGGCCGGCGTCCATCAGGTTGATGACCTGCCGCGTTCCCAGCACTGGATTAGCGGGGTTCATCTGCCGCGCGAGACGGCGCATGAATGCGTTGCCAACGCGGAGTTGTTCTTCTTCGCCCAGCGTCATGAAGACGGGCGCAAGGTGATCGCGATAAAGCACGGCATCGAGCAACTGACTACGACGGAATACTGCCTTGCCTGCATCGAGATCCGGATAGAGCTCGACATCGTCGCAAACTCCAGCGAGCTGAAGCAATTCCGATTCGGTCTCTTCGAACGCGATGTGCACATCGCTCGCGGTGCCCACCGCCACTAGTTGAGTAGAGTCTTCGACGGCCCGGTCGAGCGCAGCCTTGCAGCGCTCAATGAGCCGCCAACAAGCGGTGAGATCCTCCGCGAAGTCGTTAAATCGCTTCATCGATCCTTCCCACACGCGCTCAGCTTGCCGAAAGGCATCGAGATGAAGGAAGACCTCGCCAGCGTCTTCAGCGTCAGCCTTCTGCTTCTTTAGGTCAAGAAGCACGCGTTCATTCGCGAGGCAAGCATTGCGGGCCTCGTCGAAATGGTAGGCGATCGTGTTGAAGTGCGCGGCGAGCGATGGAAGGTAGTGAGGCTCCGTCACGAACCAGCGGCATCGAACGCAGTTGCGATTCCCTCCCGGAACGGGAGCGTGCTTTGCGTTGCCAACGGCAGTCCCCGGCAAAACCATCGGACCTCCGTTGT
The DNA here is from genome assembly GCF_031570135.1 of Paraburkholderia sp. USG1. Taxonomy (NCBI): domain Bacteria; kingdom Pseudomonadati; phylum Pseudomonadota; class Betaproteobacteria; order Burkholderiales; family Burkholderiaceae; genus Paraburkholderia; species Paraburkholderia sp. USG1. The sequence continues at coordinate 169,622 of NZ_JAMWXW010000017.1, forward strand.
GGCATCCGCCAATCGAACGATTCTCCATCGAATCGCTGGCGTTTCCTCCAGCGAGGCAAAGGCCGTGGTGCATTGGCATCCAGCCCAACGCGTTTCTTGCCGCTGGATGCTCAGGGATTGCATCTGAAACACTGCTCACACTATTGCAGATCGCACTTCGGACAAGTTCGTCGTGTGCGGTATCGAGCAGAAAGTTCTGAATGCTCGCATTCTTATTTGCATCCAGGCGAGCCTTCGCATCGAGGAGGACGTCGCGAATATGGGTGGCTCCAGGCTTGGTGTAGTACAAGGTCATGACCAACCGGCTATGACCGACAAGCTTCTGCAGCACAGGGAACGGCACCTGTCCTTCCAAGGCCAGTGCAGTGACAAGGGAGACTCGCAAACTGTGAAGTGGGAACAACGTTCTCTTCTTGGACTGGGGCGGCAGCAGCCGAATCGGTGTTCCGTTGTGGTGAGTTTCGGAACGCCCGGCGAGCCGTGATTCGAATGCCTTCAGCAAATAGAACCAGCACGAATTGAGCGCCTGATCCTGAAGCGGAAAGTTACGCATTCGTGCCGTTGGATATTCTGGCAATCGGAAGAGAAAGCACGCGTCAGGATAGCGCGCCAACTGAAAATCAGTCTTGGCAATGATATGTCGACGATCAAGTTCTGCCCATGAGGTCCGACGCGAGATGGGGTTGTACTTCTCTTGCCAGTTGCGCAGCTTCTCGATCCAGTAGAAAACATTCTGGTGAAGCGCCCCGCCGTGCGTCCATGGCAGTAAATAGCCCTTCTCTGGCCCTGACTTAGAGACGTCGGCGGTCTTGTTCGTGTTGATATAGAGGATCGCCAGTGCGTTCTCGTTGTTGTTGCGATCATAGTCGCGCCGGAACACACCCTGCTGTAGCGGCCGAGATTCGCTTCCTTCTGCTATCTCGCTGCTGTTTCGCTCCCAACGTCCTGCCGCATAGCGCCAGGTGTCTGCCTCTCCGGAGTCAAGTACGCGGACCTGGCTAGTTCGTAAGGGCAAGATAAGCTTCACAAGCAGTGCAACCCATCGGACTGGACTCCACATCTGCAACACTTGACCACCGCGATAGTTTCGACTCAGCTTACGTATGCGCCAGACGCAATCCGGATCGTCGCGATCAATCTCGTCTTCAGTCACGTCGAGCCAATCAGGCGCGCTCGCACCCATATGGCCGATCTTGCTCCCGAGCGCACCATGTGCCCATTGCCAATCGCGAAAATGGGGTCCCGCCGCCAGCATCTGCCGAAGTTGGTCGATGTAGCCATAAGGCAGTGGTGAATAAACGCTCTCGCCGCGCTTCGGCAACCCCGCTTTCGACATACGACGTACCGGGTTGTGATAGCCCTGCATTAATACGGCGTTATCGTTTTTACCAATCTGACTGAAATGCCGAAGCAACACAAACTGCAGAAAAGCGTGGATAAGATTGTTCGCGCTGATGCCCCAAGGAGAGTCAGGACACGCCGTTCGGTGAAATTCTGGAACCTGTGTCGTTTGCGCCAGGAATACACTCGGGTCCAGCGGCAGGCTCTGCAGAATGAGGTAGCGCTCGAAGAAAGTCGATAGGGCCTGCAGCCTTTGGTGTAGACCATGCGTTTCCCCACCGAGCCACTCCAAGGCGAAGCCTCTCCAGGCTGCAAGTTCTGGATAGAACTCCACCACCCAGGTCAGGGTTGCATCCGAATCGCGTCGCATGCTGCGCTCGGTCCTTGCCGCCTTGCGACGCCCCTTGGGTTTAGTTGGAGAGGTCTTGTACATGTGTTTGCTCGGTCACGTGGAGATGTGGCTAGTCAGATGAACGGACCAAATCGGACAGAGGCGTCGTAAGAAGTCCATCCAGCCGGTGCGCCGCTTGCTGAAGTGCTTCTCGGGCTTCGCTAAAGCTTGCTTGTGTGTAGATCTCCTGGCTCTCGATCGATGCGTGATGCATGAAGCGGCGAATCATCGGCTTGTCGATTCCCGCGTGCTTCAAACGCTGGCCGTAGGCGTGTCGGTGCCCGTGCGGAGTTGTGCCAAGCGCCTTGCCAACTTCGAGGCCAATGCGTTTGCACGCGGCCGCGTGAGCCTTGTTGTACTGCGTGAGGGTGTATATCGCACCATAGGGTGCGCGCCGCAGGTTCACGAAAGCGAACGGATGATCCCGATCGAAATGCGCAAGCTGCTTCAGATAGCGATGCCAAAGTTCCAGAAACCACTCGCCGTACTCCGGCACGAACCAGTACGCCTGCTTGTAGTACGGACCGTCGTGCATGCCGCCTTTCCAGCCAGCATGCCGACGGTCCATCAAGTCTGTACGCGGCACAAGGCCGAAGCGCTGGCCGAGGTATTCTGCTCGGTTCGATTTACGTGGTCGTCCTCGCTCGTCGCACCAGTCAGCAGGCGCGGCCCCGTAGTGCGGATGGTGGATGAGGACCTTGGCTTGACGCGGGTCCTGTGGATCTGGAAATACGTCCTGAACGTAAAGGTGAAAAGGCTCCGACTCTCGAAATCCCGCGCCATGGAGCAGTAGCGTGATCAAGATGCCACGATAGTCGTAACGATCGCCGTTGCGAAAGCCTTTGAAGAGCAACGCTTCAAAGTGACGTTCTGGAAAAGCTGGCGGCTCACCTCGCGCGACCTTCGGGATTCTCCGGTAGCGAAGCCAATATCCTGTGGCGCGCGCGGTGGCATTCGACGCCCACGTATGCCCAAGGAAGGCCTTGCTTCTACGATACTGGTAAGCGGCTTCATCGATCTGTCGATCGAACGTGCTGCCGACGTACCGAGGATTGACGCTGGCTGCTTCAGGACGAACTTCGCCCAACCAATTGAAGAAGTCGCTCAAATGGATGATGATGCGTGCCGCGTCGTGCGGCGAGCGAGGCGGCCAGCAAAGGCCCGTGGCGTCGATTCCTGTTTCGCGATTGAACGTTCCTGTATACAGGCGCTTCGCGAAATTCTGAAACAGTCGATGAGGGTCGCGTTCGGCGGGGTTGAGTTGGATGTACTCAAGAAAGAGCCGCACCGATCGCGTCACCTTGCGCATCCATTCCAGACTGCGATCGTGGCTTCTATGCAGGAAATAATCAATCAGCGGCTCGAGTATCCCCGTCGCGGCGAGCAGGGCGGGGATCTCAGTGTAGACGCCGGTTTCGTCCGTGAGGACCTTTGCTTTGATGCTGACGAACATCGCTCGACAGAAAAAGCAAACACTCTACGCACGCTTTAAGTCACCACGTTGACCGTTGTAAGTCATCGCTGCTCCCGAATCGACTCACCGATAAGAGGGACGTGCCGACGCGCACTTCGCTGCGATAAAAAAGCTGACGGCGGATAGCGCGGAGACAAGCAACACCGTCCATTCGACGGCGACATATCCATCCGTCAATCCCCAGATGCTGGCCGCTGCGATGGGCGCGATGCCCTTCGCAATGTTCGACGGAAACGACAGCATGCCGCTGATCGCGCCGTAGCCCTCCGTCCACAGAAACTGCTGGACGATCGTGCCGCGCAGGATCGTCATCATTCCGTTGGCGGCGCCATAGCAGAGCGCGAAGATCCACAAAAGCGCAGCGGATTTGCCAGCCACAATCAGGACGACCGTCGAGACGGGAAAGAGTGTCACCACGATGAAACCAACTGTCGTGATGGTGACCTTGCGATCGAATGCGAACCAGACCGCGCGGGCGATGACTTGCGCGGGTCCTATCAGCGCCATGGTGATGTCCAGGACCGTGTTGGTGACGCCGCGCTCGACCATCAACGGGACCAGATGAAATGTGAGCGCGGCGAAGGTCGCGTAGTAGGTTGTGAAGCACAGTGCGAGCGCCCAGAAGGTAGGCGTGCGCAGTGCACGTCGCGTTGCCGCAGCATCGACCGCCGTGCGCTCCGCGCTCGGCTGGGCAGCGTTCGGGTCGATTCGTGAGGAGCGGATTGCGAAGACATGAATCGGCAGGCAAATGATTAGATTGCACGCGGCAAGTGCGACGAGCGCGAGACGCCAACCGGCCAGATCCACGAGGAACTGCGTGACCGGAATGAAAACCGTGCTCGCGAATCCCGCAACGAGCGTCACCAGTGTGATCTTGGTCTTGTATCGCAGCGGATAGCGATGCGTGAGCACGGCGAAGAGCGGGTCATAGAAGGTCGCAGCCATCGACAGGCCCAAGCCGATCCACGCTACGAAGAGAATCGTGAGCGACGATGTGGCCGACCACATCAGAAGCATGGCGGCCGCGATCAGCGATCCAATGGCCATGATTCGACGTCCGAGCCCGTGGTCGATCCATTTGCCCACCGGATACGCCACGAAACCCGAGACCAGCAGTCCGAGCGAGAGGGCAGCATTCGTGGACGTGCGGCTCCAGCCCATGGTCTGCTCCATGGGTACGACCAGCAGCGAAAACGAATAGTAGACCGAGCCCCACGACACCAGTTGGGCGAGCGCGAGCGCCCAGGTGGCCAGCGATTCGGCGCGATCCGTCGAGTTACTCGACTTCACTGTCGTCGGTGTCGGCGTTCTGTGCGCTGTGCTCATGGCTCATGGCTGCATTGGCGAGGACGGAAACTGATGCCGGAGCCTTCTCTTTACGCTCACTGTACCGGTCGGTCAGGTAATCTGAGCGGTCGCGCACGAGTAGCGTGAACTTATACAGTTCCTCCATCACATCGACCACACGATCGTAGTACGACGAGGGCTTCATGCGACCGCTCTCATCGAACTCCTGGAACGCCTTGGCTACCGAACTCTGATTGGGAACGGTCACCATGCGCATCCAGCGGCCGAGCACGCGCAAAGCGTTCACCGCGTTGAAGGATTGCGAGCCGCCCGACACCTGCATGACCGCGAGTGTTCGCCCTTGCGTCGGCCGGATGCTTCCGGAGTCGAGCGGCAGCCAGTCGATCTGGTTCTTGAACACGCCGGTCAGCGCGCCATGTCGTTCCGGGCTGCACCAAACTTGGCCTTCGGACCAGATGGACGCTTCGCGCAATTCGAGGACCTTCGGATGGTCGGCGGGCACGCTGTCGGCGAGTGGCAGACCATGTGGATCAAACACTCTGGTCTCGGCGCCTAACTTGCGAAGGATGCGCTCAGCCTCGAGTGTCAGCAAGCGACTATAGGAGGTCGGACGGAGCGAACCGTAGAGCAGCAAGATGCGCGGCGGATGATCCGAGATCGTCCGGGGTTCGAGCTTTGTGAGATCGGGCGTGTCGAGATGAGAAAGACTGACGTTCGGAAGATCGGTGGACATCGTATGGAAGCGGCTAAAGAGCTACGGGGTGATGGGGCGTGAGAGCAAAATCGCTGTGGCCGGGCACAGTTCAACGGCCTGGCGCGTGGCGAGGATCGCGGCAGGCGCGGTCTCGCGGCTCACAAGGTTGAATCCGGTCTTCTCGAAGAAGGCTTGTGCGTCAGTCGTAAGGAGCCACGCAGTTCTGGCGTCCGCGTCGAAGGCCTGACGCAGCAGCACCGCAACGAGATTCCGGCCGATGCCCTTGCTTCGACAGCTTGGCTCGACTGTCACCGAGCGGATCAGCACATCGCGCCCGTATTGTTCGAAGCCGCCGTATCCGACGTGCGAACCGGCAAGCGTCGTGAACCCGAAAAAGCGGCGCTGCGGTTCGTTGAGGTCATCGACCGGGAGGCCGTCACGGACCAGGGCCTTGACCAGACCGACGTCACTTCCGACGGTCTCGTGTGCAATGATTATGGCGCTCACACTCGCTCCTCAGGCCGTCTCGTACCAGCGCTGCGAGCGATTCACGACGCCAACCACCAGCAGCATGACTGGCACTTCGATCAGTACGCCAACGACTGTCGCCAGCGCCGCGCCAGACTGGAACCCGAAAAAGCTGATGGCGGTAGCAACGGCCAGTTCGAAGAAGTTGCTCGCGCCGATCAGACTGGACGGACCCGCCACGCAGTGCGCGACCCCGAGCTTGCGGTTCAGCAGATAGGCCAACCCGGAGTTCAGAAACACCTGAATGAGAATAGGGACTGCGAGCATCGCAATGACCAGCGGCTCCCGGACGATTGCTTGCCCCTGAAACGCGAACAGCAGCAACAGCGTGGCGAGCAGCGCGCAAATCGAATAAGGCCCGAGGCGGGACACCGTGCGATTGAAGTGGGTCTCACCCTTCGCGAGCAGCACGCGACGCAATAACTGCGCGATGACGACTGGAATGATGATGTAGAGACCCACCGACGCGATCAGCGTATTCCAGGGAACGGTGATGGCGGACAGGCCAAGCAACAGTGCCACGATCGGCGCGAATGCGACAATCATGATCGCGTCGTTCAGCGCCACCTGCGACAAGGTGAAATAGGGATCGCCCTTGCAAAGCTGCGACCAGACGAACACCATCGCCGTGCAGGGGGCGGCAGCCAGCAGAATGAGGCCGGCAATGTAGCTGTCGAGTTGCGCTGCGGGCAACCAGGCGGCGAAGACGTGGCGCACGAATATCCAGCCCAGTAGCGCCATGGAGAAAGGTTTGACGAGCCAGTTCACGAACAGCGTAACGCCGATCCCGCGCCAGTGGCCCTTGACCTGCGCCATCGCGCCGAAGTCGATCTTGATGAGCATCGGAATGATCATCACCCAGATCAGCACGCCCACCGGCAGATTGACCTGCGCCAATTCCATGCGACCGATCGCCTGAAAAAGGGACGGCAACCACTGGCCCAGCGCGATGCCCGCGACGATGCACAGCGCAACCCACACCGTCAGGTATCGCTCGAAGAAGCCAATGACCGGACGGCTCGCGCGAGCGACCGAATCAGTGCTGCCCATTGGATTCCTCGGCGGGACGTTCGCCAATCGCGCGCACTTCATTCTGGGCGGCATTGCGATCGAGTACGTGCAACGGCAGGTTCACAAACTGGCTCACCCGCGTCAGAATCTGCCGATAGACCTTGGTGAAGACCGCGCGCTTCTCTTCGTCGCTGCCCACGAATGCGGCAGGGTCTTCAAAACCCCAGTGCGCGGTGATCGGCTTACCGGGCCATATCGGGCACACCTCGCCAGCCGCCTGGTCGCACACGGTGATCACGAAGTCCATTTGCGGCGCGTCGGGTGCACCGAACTCATCCCAGCTCTTACTGCGCAGCCCGGCCGTGTCGTAGTCCAGCGACTCGCAGCGCTCGATCGCAAACGGATTGACCGCGCCTGACGGGTGACTGCCTGCGCTGAACGCGTGGAATCGACCCTTGCCTAGCGTGTTAAAAAGCGCCTCGGCCATGATGCTTCGGGCACTGTTGCCCGTGCAAAGGACCAGAATGTTGTAGGTCTTGTCGTTCACGTCTTGCTCCGATTGAGATCTGCGCCGGCGCAGCAGGCATTTGAAGAAACGCGGGCTTCGCGCGAACGATCGCGCGACTCTCCATAAACAGGGGCGTGCTCAAGCGTTTGAAACGTCTCCCATGCGACGCCCTGTGGGTCCACGGTCCAGGTCTTATCCGACTTTGCATAACAGCAGGTCGTCGCCGTCTGATTCGTGACAGGCAATTCAGCGCTCGCGAAACGCGCTCGCATCTCGGCAAGTTCCTCGTCCGATTCGACCTGAATGCAAGGTGATCAATGCCGGGCTTTACGCCACGCTGCGAAATAGCGAAGTTGACCTTCGGATCGCTCAACTCCCATTTGCGGTAGTGCGACTTCGATACCGTCGGTTTCGCGCCTCCAAACATGGCAACGTAGAACCGGGTGCTCGCATCAATATCTTCGACAGCAACGTGGATGTGCATGCGTTTCATGATTTAGCTCCTTGGCACTGCGACACAGCTTGAACGGAACAGTCAGCGCCCGCACAGCAGTTCTCGGTCAGAAACCCGAGCAGTGCGTTCATCGCATCGAAGTTGGCTGAATAGAAGATGAACCGTCCCTTCTGCTCGCTGTTGACGAGGCCCGCATGCGACAGGTCTTTAAGGTGGAACGACAAGCCAGACGGCGAGAGGCCAAGCTGCTGAGCAATCTCACCAGCCGGCATGCCTTCGGGGCCCGCGACAACCAGTGCGCGGAAGATCGCCAGGCGCGATTCATGAGCGAGCGCGCCGAGCGCGCGTACAACGAGGTTCGAGTCCATGGCGGCATCATAGACCTGTCGATTCAAAGATTCAAGTAATCTTGAAACGATGCGGCCACGGTGTTTGATGGTCAATTAGGGACGGTAGATAGCGAGTGGAGGGAAGAAAGTTGAACCCGCCCTCCAACCCTCAAACTCGAAATCTTGGGCTAGAATACCTGTATATTTATACAGTACTCCTGGAGCCAGATCGTGGGTCGGCCTGTCTTAGCCGCACAGCAGTTACGCACGCCCGAGGAACGGGCGCGCTCCCTCGATGCTGCGCTCGACAGAAATATGTATTCGGAGTCGGGGGGAATAACGCTTTGGCGCGGGGCTCAGCTCGCGCGCGTTCACGGCAGGACGGTCGACACCGGCTACGCGGCCTTGTCGGCCGAGCTACCCGGCGGCGGCTGGCCACTGGGTGCATTGGTGGAGCTGCTGGTCCAGCAACCAGGGATTGGCGAGATGCGACTCCTGAAGCCGGCGCTCGCCGAACTCAGCGCACGTCCAATTGCGCTCTTGCAGCCGCCGCATGTCCCTAATTCGCTGGCGTTCGCGTATCTCGGGGTGCCGGTCGAACGACTGATGAGGCTGCGAGCACCAAAAACGGCGGATGCGCTCTGGTGTGCAGAACGCGTGCTTCAGGCGGGGAGCTGCGGCGCGCTCATTTTGTGGCAACAGCACATCCGAACCGAGGCGCTGCGGCGATTACACCTGGCAGCGCAAACGTCGGAAACGCTGCTTGTGCTCATTCGGCCGCTCGCCAGCGCGCAGGATTCTTCGCCAGCCACGTTGCGGCTGGGAGTGCGACCCGCTGACGGTGGCCTCGTCGTCGATGTCGTCAAGCGACGGGGCCCAATACGAAGCGAAACGCTGTCCATCACTCTGCAACCGTCTCCGATTCTTCTCAGCCCCTATGGCCGTGTTCGTCGCCATCTTCCTGCCCCGGCTTTCGCTGGAGGTGTTCCGTCCGAGGTGGTCACCTCGCACTGAGCACGGGTGCGTCGTGCTCGAGCGCGACAAGGTGGTGGTGGCAGATTCGATGGCGCGCGAGGCTGGTGTGCTTCCGGGGATGAAACGCGGCGGCGTGACTACGCTATCGCCGGACGCGCTGATGTACGACCGGAGCATCGAGCGCGAGCGAGATATGCAGCGCGAGGTCGCCTTCGGTCTGCTGCGCTTCTCGCCGCAAGTCGCGCTCTGCGATGAGGAAACCATCGTGATGGACGTGACGGCCAGCCTGCGTCTCTTCGGTGGTATCCGCCAAGTCTGCGCGTTGATGCGCGAGGTCGTGATGTCTATCGGCGTGACGATTCGCATGAGCGTGGCGCCGACTGGCCAGGGAGCATGGCTGCTTGCAAAACGCGGCTGGTGCCGCGTGCTCAAGATGCCATCGCTCGAGCGGAACCTCAACGCACTGCCGTTCACGGTCGTGCAGGAGCTGCGCGGGTTTGCCGACTGGTTTCAAGGCCTAGGCTGCCGGGTGCTGGCCGACATCCGTCGCCTGCCGCGGGCCGGCCTGAAGAAACGCTGTGGCGTCGGGCTGCTCGATGCGCTCGACCGCGCCTACGGCCTCTCGCCCGAACTGTACCAATGGCTCGAGATGCCGCCGACTTTCAGCGCGCGCACCGAGCTTCCTGACCGGGTCGAGCATGCCGACGCCATCCTGTTTTCGGCGAAACGCCTCATAGTCCAGTTGTGCGGCTGGTTGAGCGCGCAGCAGTTCGCGCTGACCCATGCCACGGTGTCGCTCGAGCATGAGCGCGGCCGCGAAGCCATCGAGCCAACCACTCTCGAGATAGCGCTTGCGGAACCGACATGGCACGAGGAGCACCTCGTTCGTTTGCTGAAGGAACGCCTCGGTCGCACCGAACTGCCAGCCGCCGTCCTGGCGGTCCGGCTGACCGCGTCCAGCGTGCAGCCCGCCGAGCCACCGAGCGATTCGCTCTTTCTCGACCCGGGCGGTTCAGCTGAAGACCACAATCGCCTTATCGAGCTGCTGGTTGCGCGGCTTGGCACGGAGAACGTCGAGCGCGCGGCGCCGACATCCGACCACAGGCCGGAGATGGCGAACCGCTGGGTGCCCATCCAGAACGATGCGAAGGTGCAGGCACCGCCTCCAGGTCTGCCACGACCGACCTGGCTGCTCGAGAAACCCATCAAGCTCATGATGAAGAACCATCGACCGTTCTACGGCTCGCCGCTCAGGCTCGTGTCGACTGGGGAGCGCATCGAGGCAGGATGGCACGACAGCGAAGCGGTGACGCGCGACTACTACGTTGCAGAGGCCGCCGATAAAAGCTGCTACTGGATTTATCGCGAACGGCCCGTCGTGAAGACGGAAGAAGTGCGCTGGTATCTGCACGGCCTCTTCGGATAAGACGGTGCAATCGTGGACTTCCCATCGTCGATGCTTCCAGAGTACGCGGAGCTTTTCGCCTTCACCAACTTCTCGTTCCTCCGCGGCGCCTCGCACGGAGAAGAGCTGGTGCTGCGTGCATCCCAGCTCGGTTATTCAGGCCTCGCAATAACCGACGAGTGTTCGCTCGCCGGCGTCGTACGCGCCCATGTCGAAGCGAAGAAAGAAAAGCTCCCCCTGGTCATCGGCTCGTACTTTCAGCTCGTGAATGCAGACCGGTCGCCGGCCTTCGGTCTCATCTTGCTGGCGCAAAATCGCGAGGGCTACGGCAACCTTTCCGAATTCATCACGCTCGGACGCATGCGTGCAGCGAAAGGCGAATACCTGCTCACGCCGCACGACATCTCGAAGCCAGAGAAAGGCTACACGCATCTGCGGGGAATGCCGGACTGCCTCGCCATTCTGGTGCCCGATTTCCCGGCGACCGAAGATGCGCTGGCCGTCCAGCTCGAATGGATGAACGACGTGTTCGCGGGACGTGCATGGGTCGGACTGACGCTGCACCAGCACGCGATGGACGACATCCATCGGGGCATCGTCGAGCATGTGGCGGACCAGTATCGCGTACCGGTCGTGGCGACGGGCAACGTCGTCATGCATGTCCGCTCGCGTAAGCCGCTGCAGGACACGATGACGGCAATCCGGTTGCGTAAGACCGTCGCCGAATGCGGATACGACCTCGCGCCAAACGCCGAGGGCCATCTGCGTTCTCGGTTTCGGCTGGGGAACCTGTATCCGACGCGTGCACTGTACGAGACGCTCAACATTCTTGAACGGTGTAACTTCTCACTCGACGAGCTTCGCTACGAATATCCCGACGAGCTCGTGCCAGAGGGTTTTACGCACGAAGCGTATTTACGGCAGGAGACATACATCGGTGCGCACCGGCGCTATCCCAACGGCATTCCGCACAACGTCCAGGAGCAGATTGAGCACGAGCTACAGCTCATCCGCGAACTGGAATATGAGGCCTATTTCCTCACGGTCTACGACATCGTGCGCTTTGCCCGCAGTCAGCACATCCTGTGTCAGGGGCGCGGGTCGGCGGCGAATAGTGCGGTCTGTTACTGCCTCGGCGTGACGGAGGTCGACCCATCACGCGGGAACATGCTGTTCGAGCGCTTTATCAGCAAGGAACGTGGCGAGCCACCCGACATCGACGTGGACTTCGAGCATCAACGTCGCGAAGAGGTCATCCAATACATCTACCGGAAGTACGGGCGCGACCGTGCGGCGATTGCTGCAGCGGTATCCACATACCGGCCACGCGGCGCGCTGCGCGAAAGCGGCAAGGCGCTCGGCGTCGACCCGCAAATTGTGGACAAGGTGGCGAAATCGCATCAGTGGTTCGACCATTCGGCCGACCTGCTTCAACGCTTCGCTGAATCCGGACTGGACCCGGAGAATCCGCTCATCGGTCTCTGGGCGAAGCTTGCTGCTCAGATTCTCAACTTTCCACGCCACCTGTCGCAGCACTCCGGTGGCTTCGTCATCAGCCGCGGCAAGCTCACGCGGCTGGTCCCCGTCGAGAACGCGACGATGGCAGACCGCTCCGCCATTCAGTGGGACAAGGACGACCTGGAAGCGCTCGGCCTGTTGAAAATCGATGTGCTCGCACTTGGCATGCTGTCGGCCATCCGTCGCACGCTCGACATCGTGTCAGAGCAGTGCGGTGAGCGTTTCGAGATGCAGGACATACCTCCCGAGGACGCGGCGACCTACGAGATGATTTCGCGGGCGGACACCGTGGGCGTGTTCCAGATTGAGTCGCGTGCGCAGATGAGCATGCTGCCGCGGATGAAGCCCCGAGAGTTCTACGACCTCGTTATCGAGGTGGCCATCGTGAGGCCGGGCCCGATTCAGGGCGGCGCAGTGCATCCTTACCTGCGCCGGCGCCAAGGACTGGAGCCGGTGACGTATCCGAGCGACGCATTGGAGGTCGCTCTCGGGCGAACGCTTGGCGTGCCCATCTTCCAGGAGCAGGTGATGCAGGTGGCCATCCTGGCTGCCGGTTTTACGCCGGGCGAAGCGGACCAGTTGCGCCGCGCGATGGCCGCCTGGAAACGTAAGGGTGGTCTCGACAAATACTACGACCGCATCGTCAACGGTATGACCGAGCGCGGTTACACGAAGGACTTCGCCGAATCCATCTTCCAGCAAATTCACGGTTTTGGCGAATACGGCTTCCCGGAAAGCCACGCGGCGAGCTTCGCGCTGCTTGTGTACGCGAGCAGCTGGCTGAAGTGTCATGAGCCGGAGGCGTTCCTCGCGGCGATGCTGAACAGCATGCCACTCGGCTTCTACTCCGCGTCGCAGTTGATTCAGGATGCGCAGCGACATGGCGTGAAGGTGCTCCCAGCCGACGTCACCATCAGCAACTGGGATTCGGTGCTCGAGCGTGAAACATCGGCATCCAGGCCATCAGTACGCCTTGGCCTGTCGCTGTTGAAGGGCATGAAGGACGGTGCAGCGGAGCGAATCGAAGCCGCGAGAGCCGTGAGGCAGTTCTCCAGCGTCAGCGACCTTGCGCGCCGCGCGCAACTCGACCGAAATGACCTCAAGGTTCTGGCAGCAGCAAACTCGCTGTCACTGCTCGCTGGCAATCGACGCGAAGCGCTCTGGGCGTCCGTCGCCGCTGTGCCCGACAGCGACATCCTTGCCGATGCTTGCGTCGATGACGAAACGCCTGCGTTCGGGGCGCCGTCGGAAGGCGAAGACATCGTCGCAGACTACAACTCGATGAGCCTCACGCTCGGCCGGCATCCACTTTCCCTTCTGCGGCCAGCCCTGCTAGAACAGCGCCTGATGCCAGCGGCAACACTCATGACCTATCGTAATGGCAGACTCGCTCGTGGCTGCGGGTTGGTCACAGTGCGGCAACGGCCGGGAACGGCGAAAGGCGTGATGTTTCTCACCATTGAGGATGAGACCGGCAACGTGAACATCATCATCTGGACATCGGTTCAGGAGAAGTTCCGGCAGGAGGTGTTGGGCGCGTCGCTCCTCGCCGTGTACGGAACGTGGCAATGCGAAGGCGAGGTTCGCCACCTGGTTGCGCAGAGGCTCGTCGATTTGTCTCACCTGCTCGGCGGGCTAACGGCAGTCAGTCGCAACTTCTGCTGAGCTCGTGCTGATTATGTCATCAATGTCTGTATTGCCTTGCTCAGCGACTTTTTGCTGCCGCGCGATTGACGAAGGAAGATTTCCGCAATCCCCTTAGTCGGAATGCTCGTGTCCAACTTCGCAAGGTCTTTCAGTTTGACCCACTGGCAGCGCGCTATTTCGTTCGACGGTATTGGTTCCGAGCCGTCCGTCAGCCTAACAATGAAGACGAAGTGCCGGGTTCGCAGACCCCGAAACGGAAGAGGTAGTGGTTATTTGAAACTTGCAGCCCAGTCTCTTCGTCGAGTTCCCGGATTGCCGTGGACGCGATGTCTTCACCGGCTTTCTGCCGGCCACCTGGGAAAGCCCAGCGACCACGCTCCCGGGCGACCAGTAGAACGTTGCCGTTGCGCTCACAAATTACTGTTGCTCGTCGCTTCATTGTCCTTTCGGCGCCTTAATGGGCTTGTTGGCAAATGGATTGATGGGGTACACCTTCTCCGGTTCCTTGACCCGCTCGAGCAGCTGGACCTTGGGCCACGCTGCGACCATCGACTCCAAGCCACGCACGACGTTGGTTTCCAACGCCTGGATTCCCGAGTCACCTTGAAAATTAGCGCTGAACGCTGCATGGAATCGGTACTGGAAATGACCCGAAATTTCCGTGATTCGCTCAGCCGTACCTGACTCCGTGTAGATGACCGATTCGGGCGAGAACGGGTCGTAGTAAATCACGTTCGGATAGTCGGTATTGACGGCAACGCGTGGCTCATCGGAGACCAAAAGCGAGCCCACGAGCTGAATTGAGCCTTTCATGCCCTTCGGCGTCTTGAACACCCAGATTCGCTTGGGCAAGCGTCCAGCGAGGTCTGTGAGCTTTGAGTTGTTGGAGCCGAAGTATCCGACCTCACGGTTCTTCAGGTTCGATTCCAGCTTCTGCCAGTAGTAAAAGATGTCCATGCAACTGCGCTTGATTGTTTGGTTGTTTGTCGATGTTCTTTGATATTACCAACTCCGCGTGGATAGTCTCCTTCGCCGGAAGAAGCCCGCTTAAAATAGGCGTATCGTTATCTTGTCGCGCGCAGTTGTAAATTGATACAGCAACGCAGTTAGGAATTGATACACCTCGTTGTAGGGTTGCTCCTTTTGGGCGGCCCGTGATCAGCTACGAGGAGTACATGGAAATCGAGATTCTGC